>JAHZIZ010000348.1 GCA_022601215.1 Bacteroidota bacterium | reverse complement strand
GGAGCACGATATAACCTGAATGGAACCAACGGAAACAGGGGCAATTCAGGAAATGATGGTACAACTAAAGTCCAAACTCAGACAGTGAACTTACAATTTTAACTAACTCTAATTAATACTAATAACTTATAAATAATGAAAAAATCTACAATGATTACGACGGTGTTAAGTCTGTTCTTACTAATAGGAACAGTGCACCAAGCCGAAGCACAGTTTGGTAAAAAAGCCAAGGAACTACTGGCAAAGAAAAAAGGTAAAAAGGGTAAAAAAGGAAAAGGGGGAAACAAATTTGCCAGCTTTAATGATGAGACTGATGAAATGGGAATGACAGGTCAGTATTTTAGCCTTTCAGATGGTAAGGGTAGTGGACTTAGATTTGTAAAGGAAGCAGACGGAAAGGTAGTAAACGAACTGCATTACTACGATTCTAGTAAAGATAGTCCGGATGCAAAACTAACAATGCATGAAAACTATTTCCGTAAAAACCAGACCAAATTATTTTTTTACTGGAGAAGTGCTTCTGCTAGTTCTTATATGGAACTTATAGAAGTAGCTCCAGGTGTGGTTGCCGTGGTTGGCGGAGATCGTTCTTTAAATAAATATGATGAACCCATTCCGCTGGATGCCAATAGAAAGGTAAAAGACGTAGGAGCAAAAAATAAGGCAGACTTAGATACTTGGGACTTAGAAACAGCACAAGCCAAGGTTGACATGATTATTGGAGCTTTGAATTCAGAAAAAATGGCTAAGACCAAAAAGAAATTGGAGCGTTTCGAAGTTTATAAAAACTACAAGGGAAAAATTGCCTTTGCAAAAGGGACTAACTATTTAAGAAACGGAAATCCCGACAAACCTACCGAAAAACCAGCCAACTTTATCACCAAACGTGAGTTGGGTGAAACGGTAGCATATAAGCCATATTTCGAACAACCATTGCAAGTAAGTCATCCTGGCGCTTGGTTTAATGTCACCTATGAAATGGCAGGTATTACAACAGATCGAGAAGCGTTGCGCAAAGCTAGTTCTGTATACGCTAGCAACATTCCTCAAATGGATGATGATCAAGAATATTTTATGTGGTTCTACCCAAAAGTAACTATTAACAACTCAAATAATGTGGCAGATTATGCCTTTTTAGATTTGTTACGTCAAGGACAAGATAAATTCCAAAAAGGACAAATTTATGATCTTAAGATTACCGTTTGGGCGCACAAAGATGGAGAGAATATCGAAGCGGTGGCCACAGGAACTATTCCATTAGAATATGGGTCTAATACCGATAAGTTATTGTTCGATCCAATTGACGGTTGGGTTACTAAAATAGAAGATGTTTTGGATGAATAATATATCAAGAAGTTGATGGCAGGGTTACCATGTTGAAGCGCAACCCTCAATAATTTAACAGGTAATCCTAATTGTTAAGCCACCTCTATTTTAGAGGTGGTTTTTCATGTAAAGCCAAGACATAATATTTTCTCCTGAATTTTATCATCAAGGCAAACGCTCTCCAAGCAACCCAAGCAATGAGTGCTGTCCAAATGCCAATAAGTCCCCATTCTAGATACTTAGATAGATAAAGAATGGGTATAAAGGCAAAAATAGTTGCACCTAAAAGTACATTACGTAAAAACCCCATTTCACCAAGTCCTTTAAAAATACTGTCTAATGTAAAAGCAAGAGCGTTAAATGGAAGGCAAATTAGCACCATGAAAAAAATACTGTTGTAAATGGACAATACTGGGGGTTCATTAGAAAATAGTTGGCCAAGGGGCTCATAAAAGAGCAGACCAAAACTAACTAAGAGTAAAATAACCGCTAAGTTGTATAAATTTACTCGTTTGGTAAGAATCCATAGGGATTTGTAGTCTTTAGCTCCTAGCAAACGCCCTCCTAAAACATTGCCTGCGGCACCGTAACCATCTATAAAAAATGCTGTGAACAACCATATGTTACTTGTAATAACATAGGCAGCAAGTTGGTGTTTTCCTAAAGCCGTGGCTTCTCTTACCGCCAAAATGAGGGCAGTATTGAGGGCGATGGATCGTAGAAATAAGTTGAGACTCATTGTGATTAATCGACCTATTTCTGGATGAAGCGGTAAGCGTAGTCGTAAAGAGACCTCTGTTTTCTTTAAAAGAAATATCAGCGCTAGAACCGCCATAACCATTTGCGAAATAAGACTTGCCCAAGCAGCTCCTTTAATATTCATGGCCTCTATATGGCCTTCAACACCATAAACTAATAGGAAGTCTAAAGCAATATTTAAACTTGCTCCAATGGTTGCGATAATCATAGGCCAAAACGTATTTTGGAGGCCCCTAAAAATTCCGAAGACAGCAAAAGTGAATAACGATAACGGAAAGCCCCAAACACGTATATTATAATAATCAATACTGAAATCGAGAATCATATCTTCTGCATTGAGTAAGGAAAATATTTCTTCAACAAAGAAATAGGTTGTAAACAGCACTAGGATACTCAAACCAATATTAAAAAAGATGGCTTGAGCAGGAAAAGATTTCATTCGGTCTATTTTTCCAGCACCTAAGTTTTGAGAAATAATGGCAGCGATAACACTTCTCGATTGACCTAGAATCCAAATAAGTGCCGAAAGAAACGTGCCTACAATCCCAACGGCATCTAGGGATTCGGTAGGAAAGTGTTCTACATTTCCAACAATCGCCGTGTCCGTAAGGGAAAGAACAGGTTCAGCGATACCTGCAATAATAGCGGGGAGTGCCAATTGTTGAATGCGTTTAAAAGAAATATCAATAGGTTTCATTCTTTGCAAAACTAACCAAACTGAAGTTACTATTTACCTGCTTAGAATAAAGAAGTTTTATGGCGCTATATGGAAATCAAAAGCTTTATTGGACTGGGCAGAATGACCTTTTTTTTCGAAAAGGAGTATCTTTAAAATTAATAGAAAGCTAATTTAAGTGTTAAAATATATTGTTTGTATTCTCTGTTTAGTAGGTGAGGTGGCTTTCTCCCAAGAATGTCCTGATCTTTTAAGTCCAGTGAATGGGCAATCAGAAGTCCCTGTCACTGCGACTATTTCTTGGGAAGCAGTTGTAGGTGTTACGGGATATATTGTATCCATTGGAACAAGTCCAAATGCCGATGATGTTGTGAGTAATCAACCTACAGGAAGTGAAACTTCGTTTACACCGCCTTTGGGATTGCCAGAATCTACGGAATTGTTTGTTACGATAACGCTCTTTTTTTTCGACCAAGATGATATAATTTGCGAAAGCAAAACGTTCACCACCCAAGAAGTAATTGATAGACCCGTATGTACTCAGTTAACGGCACCCATTGATGGTGCTATGAATGTCAATGCTGCTACCAATCTAAATTGGGCCTATGCTTCTTTAGCTGTGGGGTATCAACTCACGATAGGTACGGCTCCCGGTGTTGGAGACATTATTTTGAATGAGGATGTAGGAAATCGTTTGTCTTTTAATCCAACAGCAGATTTTCCTTTAGGAGCTACCATTTTTGTGCGTATTGAACCTTATAATGAAAATGGGAGTGCCTTGAGTTGTGAAGAAGAACAGTTTACCGTTGCCAGTCTTGGAGATCCTCCAGGTTGTAGTCAATTAATTACACCGACAGATGGTGATGTCAATGTAGCTTTGTCTCCTTTAATAGAGTGGCAGGCGGTTCCAAATGCTCTAGGCTATCTTGTATATATTGGCAGGTCACCTTTTGTGAACGATGTTTTGGACGGTGCAATATTTACAACTAATTCTACTTTTGTATTGAATTTTGAAGCCAATACGAGTTACTTTATACGGGTAGTACCGTTTAATGATGCTGGAGAGGCTCAAGGCTGTTCGCAAGAGTCTTTTTCAACTATTTTGGGCTGTGGACCTTTTATTGACCCTGAAACGGGAGAAGTTGTGACCCTAAACCCCGAGATTAATTTCCCTGATGTGGTAGGGATTTGTGAAAACAGCCTACCAACAAGAATTAGTACCGTTGATCTCGCAGATGGATTTAGATGGTATGCTATCGACGTTTTAGGTGATGAAACTTTAATTTCTGAAGCTTCTTTTGTCGATATTGAAGCAACGGGCGCTTATCGATACGAAGCTTATACGCTTATCGACCAAGAAGGAGTGGTTATAGAATGTCCTAGTAGTAAGGAATTTGTTGTAGTAGCTTCTGCGTCAGCGACCGTAGAACAGGTTTTAGTAGAAAAGGTTGTGGATCTTTTTAATGTGACTATTGTAGTTTCGGGGATCGGTAGTTATGAGTTTTCATTGGAAGATGTCGATGGATCATACGGAGATGAAAACGTTTTTAATAACCTACCTGCGGGAAGTTATACGGCCTATATTAGAGATAAAAATGGCTGCGGAGTGGTAGAAGCTCCATTTCGCTTAGCATTGCGTCCTCCAGGATTTCCAAAATTCTTTTCCCCAAATGCGGACGGCATTAATGATTTATGGCAATATCAACCTCCAAGGGAAAACGCATTAAACCTGCGATATATTTTTATTCATGATAGAATGGGTAAATTGATCATTATCATAAAACCGGATAGTCAAGGGTGGAATGGCTTATATAATGGAAATCCTTTACCTTCTTCCGAGTATTGGTATCGTGCTATCGACTATGATCAAAGAGAATATTTAGGACATTTTTCATTAATTAGGTAAGGACGAGTTCGAAACAATGAAAAGGATGCTCACTTTGTTTAGGGAAATAAATGTCTCCCAATTGAACATACCCTCTGGCTTTATAAAACTGTTGGTTTCTCTTATTTTGACTAAAAGTGTCAAGACGCACGGAAACACCATTTTTGCTAGAAACATATGCTTCGGCAAAATCCATTAGTTTTTTTGCATTGCCTTGGTGCTGTGCTTTGGGGTGTATGGCCAGTCGATGGATGTAATAATTGTTTCCATCGACCGTGAGCCATTTAATGTCGTTATATTCAACATCTTTTAGATCAGAAATAGTCATACAGCCAATAATATTATTTTCTGAAGTTAATACAAACAATTCTGCTCGCTCAACATCTGTTTCAAAGGCTATTCTACTGGGATAGTGTTCGTTCCATTGATGGATTCCTTCCGAAATCATTTTGACGGCGCAGTCCTTTGTCATTTCCATAATTTTCTGAATTTCTGAAACTTTCGCCTTCCGAATCATATTTTACCCTTAATTTTGCAGTAGTTTAACGTAGAATATATTTTAAAGATACCATTTATTATGAAAAATATTTTGGTGCCCATAGGGTCTTCAGCAAGTGCAGTAAGTAATCTTCAATATGCTATAGATATGGCGGAAGAAGTGGGTGCTTATGTATACGTTATTTCAGTGTTTCAAGAGTTGTCTAGGGTTGGTGGGTTAACAAAGGTGAATACCATCATCAAGGAGGATACCGAAAATCTATTAGAAGATGTATTGAAAAAGGTTGACCAAAAGAATGTTCCGGTTATTGCACATCCAATTAAGGGAGGAATCATTGAAAGTGTCGAACGATTTAATAAGCATGTAGATATAGACCTCATGATTCTCTCTCCGAGAAGTAATTCGCTCTCCGAAGAAGTCTTTCTTGGTAAAATGACAGGTAAGCTGGTAAAAGGTACTAATATTCCTGCTCTTATTGTTCCCGAAGGGGCTGTTTTCGAATATCCATCTCGTATGCTTATGGCTTTTAAAAATGGAAACTTTCCGAAGAAAAAAACCTTAGAGCCCGTGTACGGTTTTATGGAATCTTTTGAGACGAAAGTACAATTATTGCATGTAGAAACTCCTGAGACAACCGAAGAAATGCGAGAGGTGAGTGGAAAACTCAAAAAGCTAGGAACTTCATATGTACAATCGAAGAACATGACCACTTTCCAAGCGGTTTTGGAACATTTTCAGTCTCACGATCCG
>JAHZIZ010000347.1 GCA_022601215.1 Bacteroidota bacterium | reverse complement strand
TGAAAAAACGCCTTAATCTTTTGATTAAGGCGTTTATAACAAACCTAACTTAGTAAATTTTATTCTGTATCAAAAATTAATTTTTTATCCCCACAAAAAATTTATTCAATACAAATTCACTAATAGGTCAAATATACACTCCTCTTTCGTTTTACATATACGTGGCTACACGTATTTTGTACGAATTTTATGTTAATTATAGCATAATTTCATGCTTTTTGATGAGTTTAAGGCCAATTTCCTTCAAAATTGAGTTTTAAGAATTAACTAAAACGTTTTCGATAAAATAGTCCATTTCTGCCCTTCAAAATTTCTATATCTTTAGCTGATTAAAGTCATAAATGTGGACTTTTTGTATTAATGAAATGGGCCCGCGCCGTATTTTAATCCTTCAGAAAATTTATTAAAGCAAGATATATATGCAACGAAAAGGTTTTATTTTCGACCTAGATGGTGTCATAGTTGATACGGCCAAGTATCATTTTTTAGCTTGGAACAAACTCGCTAAGACAATCAATATTTCTTTTACGGAAGAAGAGAATGAACAATTAAAAGGTGTAAGCCGTGTGCGTTCATTAGAAAAAATATTAGCATGGGGAAATACTGAGGTATCACAAGATCAATTTAATGAATTGCTAATTCGAAAAAATGATGATTATCTTACATATATAGCTTCAATGGATAGCGAGGAAATCTTACCCGATGTGCCAAGAATATTGAATTACTTGAAGGAAGAGCGTCAACCAATAGGCTTGGGTTCTGCAAGTAAAAATGCTAGAAACATTCTAAAAAAGGTTGGATTATTTAACGATTTTCATTGTGTTGTAGATGGAACCAATGTAACAAAAGCGAAACCAGATCCAGAAGTCTTTTTGATGGCGGCCGATGGTTTAAATATGGCGGCTGCGGATTGTATCGTGTTTGAAGATTCTCTAGCAGGAGTGGAAGCAGCGAATATTGCGGGTATGGTTAGTATTGGTATTGGAGAGGCTTCCGTACTACACGAAGCCAATTTTGTTTTTACAGATTTCAGACAAATAACAAATCAGTTTTTACAACAACTTATAAAAAAATAGTGGCATAATAATGAATCAAGAATATATAAAACCCCATCCATGGAGTATCATCGAAGAAGGCTTTAATCCCGCTTTGGTAAGAGCTTCCGAAAGCTTGTTTAGTATGGGGAATGGCGCTATGGGACAACGCGCCAATTTTGAAGAAGAATACCAGGGTGATACCTTTCAAGGAAGTTATATTGCGGGTGTTTATTATCCAGATAAAACGCGTGTTGGGTGGTGGAAAAATGGATATCCGGAGTATTTTGCTAAGGTATTAAACGCACCCAATTGGATAGGGATTAAAGTGCGTATCGATGGCGAATCTTTAGACCTGAGTAAATGCCAGATTGAAAACTTTAAAAGGGAACTGAATATGCGTGAAGGCTTTTACAAAAGGAGCTTTCAGGCAACGATGAAGAATGGAATCATTATAGAGGTAGAAAGCACAAGAATTCTACACCTAGAGCTAGATGAGCTTGGTATTATTGATTATCAGGTAACCCCTATTAATAAAAATGCTGACATAACTTTTACTCCATATGTAGATGCCGCGATTACGAATGAAGATAGTAATTGGGATGACAAATTTTGGGATATTATTGAAGTTAAAGAAGATAAGAATCAAGGGTTTATTCGGACACAAACCTTAAAAACCCATTTTGATGTCTGTACTTTTATGGAATCTCAATTGTATATAGATGGTCAACATATAGATATTCTCCCAAAAACAACTAAAAGTCTGTCTAGTATCGAGTTGGTATATGTGGTTCCAGTAGCACAAGGGCAAACGGTTAGTCTCCGAAAGTATGCAGGATACACAGTTTCTTTAAACCATGATCCAAAGGAGTTAGTAGCAGCCGCTAAAAACGTTTTGTCAAAAGGAATTAAAATAGGCTATGCAACACTGAAAGAGCAACAGGCAGCAGCTTGGAAAGAGATTTGGGATATGGCAGACATTACTATAGAAGGTGATGTGGCGGCTCAACAAGGAATACGTTTTAATATTTTTCAATTGAACCAGACATATCTTGGAAAGGATGCCCGTCTCAACATTGGACCCAAAGGGTTTACAGGTGAGAAATATGGAGGCAGTACTTATTGGGATACGGAGGCCTATTGTATTCCTTTTTATATGGCTACCAAAAACCCTCAGGTCGCTAGAAACTTATTGAAATATCGTTATGATCAGTTAAGTAAAGCTATTGAAAATGCCCAGAAGCTTGGTTTTGTAAATGGAGCGGCTTTATATCCCATGGTCACCATGAATGGAGAAGAGTGTCATAACGAATGGGAAATTACCTTCGAGGAAATTCATCGTAACGGAGCGATAGCCTTTGCTATTTATAATTATGAACGTTATACCGGCGATACAGGATATATGGTCGAAATGGGACTTGAAGTGCTTATTGGCATTGCCCGTTTTTGGTGTCAACGAGCCACCTTCAGCAACACAAAAAAAAAATACGTCATATTAGGAGTTACTGGACCTAATGAATACGAAAACAATGTAAACAATAATTGGTATACCAATTACATGGCAAAATGGTGTATGTTATACACGGCTGAAATGATTGAGAGAACGGCTACTATATTTCCTGATAATTATAAAAGGATTCGTCAAGCGACCAATTTTGAAGACAATGAAATTGCAGATTGGAAAAAAATGGCCGCAGCGATGTTTTTACCCTATAGTGATTCCGAAGATGTATATCTTCAGCAGGATGGGTTTTTAGACAAAGAATTAGTGACTGTTGCTAATTTGAATAAGGAACATCTGCCTATAAATCAGAAATGGTCTTGGGATCGAATATTGCGTTCACCTTATATTAAACAAGCTGATATATTACAGGGGTTTTACTTTTTTGAAGAACATTTTACGACGGAAGAATTGGAAAGACATTTCGATTTTTATGAACCATTTACCGTCCATGAATCGTCACTTTCTCCTTGCGTTCATAGTATACAGGCTGCGAAGCTTAATAGAATGGATCGAGCCTATGAGTTTTACCTTCGTACATCCAGATTAGATCTCGATGATTATAATAAAGAGGTGGAAGAAGGCTGTCATATTACTAGTATGGCGGGTACTTGGATGAGCATCGTTGAAGGTTTTGGAGGTATGCGCGTTCGAGACGGTCATTTACACTTCGAACCGAGAATTCCGAAAGAGTGGAATTCCTACACCTTTAAGGTAAATTTTAGAGGAAGTATTTTAACTATTTCAGTGAATAAAGATAAAAATTCGTTCGTCCTTGAAAGTGGAAACCCACTCACTATTATAGTGAACGGACAATCCATTTCAATTAATTCTTAACTATGAAACAATCTATCATCTCTAGCCTATTAATTAGCTTGTTGCTATTTGGGTGCAATTCTAATAAAAAGCAGGACGTACTTCCTGATGGTAAAACACCAAATACAGAAGTCGCTCATTTTACTTGGGAAGGAGCCAATGTCTACTTTTTATTGACCGATCGATTCAACAATGGTGATACTTCCAATGATGTTAACTTTAACCGTACCAAAGAAACTGCCGTTTTACGTGGTTTTGAAGGTGGTGATATCAAAGGGGTTACACAAAAAATAAAGGAAGGCTATTTTACGCGTTTAGGAGTAAATGCCATTTGGATGACCCCAATTGTCGAACAAATCCATGCTGGTGTTGATGAAGGGACTGGTTTTACCTACGGCTATCATGGATATTGGACCAAGGATTGGACGTCATTGGATCCCAACTTTGGTACGAGAGAGGAGCTACGCAACTTGGTGAATACCGCTCATGAAAATGGCATTAGAGTTTTATTAGATGCTGTAATTAATCACCATGGACCGCAAACCGATTACGATGGTGTATGGCCAGAAGAATGGGTGCGAACAACTCCTAAGTGTGAGTTTACCACGTATCAAAATACAATAGAATGTACGTTAGTGGAAAATCTTCCGGATATTAAAACCGAAAGTAATGAGGAAGTGAGTTTACCGCCTCAATTGATCGAAAAATGGAAGTCAGAGGGACGTTATGAAGAAGAGGTCGCAGAATTGAACAACTTTTTTATGCGCACGGGTCATCCCAGAGCACCTCGGTTCTACGTGATGAAATGGTTAGCTGATTATATTAGTGATTTCGGAATTGATGGTTATCGAGTAGACACTGTAAAACATACAGAAGAATATGTTTGGGAAGAGTTTGAAGACATCTGTGATACTGCCTTTGCACAATGGAAGGAATCCAATCCAGAAAAGGTTTTAGACGACACCCCTTTTTATATGGTTGGGGAAATATATTTTTATAATATCAATGCAGGTAAGAACTACGATTTTGGAGATAAGGTTGTTAATTATTTTGATAACGATAGTTTTGATGCCATGATTAATTTCGATTTGCGGAGTACTGGCGATAAGTCTTATGAGGATGTTTTTAGTAGTTACTCTGAAATATTGGAAGGAAAAATGAATGGCTATGGCACCTTAAATTATATTTCATCTCATGATGATGGTGGACCGTATGATAAAGAAAGAGTTAAGACGTACGAATCTGCAACTCGATTGCTACTTGCGCCAGGAGCCTCTCAAATTTATTACGGCGATGAGATAGGACGTACGCTAATTGTTGAAGGCACCAAAGGAGATGCCACATTGCGATCTAGCATGGATTGGGATGCTATTGAAACCGACGAGGACACACAGAAATTATTGACTCATTGGCAGAAACTAGGACAGTTTCGCAACAACCATGTGGCTGTGGGAGCAGGAGTACACAAGATGATCTCTGAAATGCCATACACTTTTTCAAGAAAATATAACAAAGATGGTTTTAAGGACGAAGTGGTCATTGCTTTGCATTCGCTCCCTGAAAAAAGTATTCAGGTGTCTTCAGTTTTTAAGGAGAACACTGTGCTAAGAGATGCTTATAGTGGACAAGAAGTAATCGTAAAGGATGGTAGTGTCCAATTTACCTCAGCCTATGATGTAGTTTTATTAGAGCTTGGAAATTAATAAGTAGTCATTTCTTTACATACTCTTGGAGGCGGGTAAAGGGTAATAGGGGAACCGTGTTGACTTTTAAATGCATGAATGTCAAACCCAGCAGATTTATGTGACAAATCTTGAATCTAGGGGAGATGAGATTTGTAAATTAGATGGGATTGCTTTTCGAAATGAAATTTCTGATAAGATAATAGAATTAAATGTACATAAGCACTATGGAATATCCGCATGAAAGTATAATATTTTGATAAAAAAGTAAAAATTTGCCCTATTCCTTAGGGCTTTTTTATAAAATGGTCCTTTCGAAAACGTTATCGTCACTTTTTTGCTTTGTTTGATAGAAACTTTGATATAATTTTACACTAATGAGTAAAGAAATTAAAAGAATTGCAGTGCTTACCAGTGGAGGAGATGCTCCTGGGATGAATGCTGCTATCCGAGCCGTTGTGCGTTCATGCGCCTACCATAATTTAGAATGTGTAGGAGTGTTTAGAGGTCTTCAAGGATTAATTGAAGGTGATTTTAAGGAATTGGGGCCACGTTCGGTGAAGAATATAATCAATAGGGGTGGAACTTTTTTAAAGTCGGCCCGATCCAAAGAATTCCGTACCAAAGCAGGGAGGCAGGAAGCCTATGATAACCTAATTGAGGCAAAAATTGATGCTGTTGTTGCCATTGGAGGTGATGGTACTTTTACTGGAGCTAATGTATTTAATGAGGAATTCAATTTTCCGATTGTAGGAATCCCAGGAACCATAGATAATGATATTAATGGCACCGATTATACAATAGGTTACGATACGGCTTTAAACACGGTGGTGGATGCTATCGACAAAATTAGAGATACAGCCAATTCTCATAACAGGTTATTCTTGGTGGAAGTCATGGGACGGGATGCAGGAGATATTGCCTTAAACGCTGGTATTGGAGCAGGTGCAGAGGAGATTTTAATACCCGAGCAGGATATGGGTAAGGATCGACTCGTTAGTTCGTTGAAGCGAAGTAAAAAATCAGGGAAATCGTCAAGTATTGTTGTGGTTGCTGAAGGAGACCAAATTGGAAAGAATATTTTAGAATTGGCAGATTACATTAGAGAAAATCTCGATGAGTATGAGGTGAAAGTTACGGTATTAGGTCATATTCAACGGGGAGGAACTCCTAGTTGTTATGATCGGGTATTAGGAAGCAGATTAGGGGTTGGCGCTGTAGATGCTTTACTACAAGGACAGCGGGATGTCATGATTGGAATTTCCCACAATAAATTAGTTTCTGTACCATTTTCAGAAGCGATAAAAGGAGATAATAAAATAGATTTAGATTTAATACGAGTAGCAGATATCACATCTGTATAACATCCAAAAAAAGAATATGACAAAAATTGGAATAAACGGTTTTGGCCGAATAGGAAGAATAGCTTTTAGAATTGCAGCAAAACAAGACAATGTCGAGATTGTTGCTATCAATGATTTATTGAATGTAGATCATTTAGCTTATTTACTAAAGTACGATTCGGTGCACGGAAAATATGACGGGAGTGTTACAGTCAAAGATGGAAACTTAGTCGTAGATGGTAAGACAATTAGAGTTACGGCAGAACGGAATCCAGAAGATTTGAAGTGGGATGGAGCAGGTGCCGAAATTATAATTGATTGTACAGGTATATTTACTACTATAGAAGGCGCTGGAGCCCACCTTAAAGCAGGAGCTAAGAAGGTTGTTATTTCGGCTCCTTCAAAGGATGCTCCCATGTTTGTAATGGGAGTGAATCACCATGAAGTAAAAGCGAGTGATACTATTGTTTCAAACGCCTCATGTACCACTAACTGTTTGGCCCCTATGGCCAAGGTTATCAATGATAATTTAGGAATAGTAGAAGGGTTAATGACAACAGTGCATGCAGCTACTTCTACACAGTATACGGTGGATAGCCCTTCTAAGAAGAACTATCGCTTAGGAAGAAGTGCCATTGCCAATATTATTCCAACGTCAACAGGAGCTGCAGTGGCCGTGACTAAAGTAATTCCGGCATTGAATGGTAAGCTTACCGGCATGGCATTTAGAGTTCCAACGACAGACGTTTCGGTGGTGGATTTGACGGTACGCACTGAAAAATCGGCTACCTATGAAGAAGTAAAGCAATTATTTAAGGATGCGGCACAAGGAGATTTGAAAGGCATTGTAGATTATGTAGAAGACCCTGTTGTTTCTCAGGACTTCGTGAGTGATCCTAACACGTGTAATTTTGATGCAAATGCAGGGATTGCTCTTAATGACAATTTCTTTAAATTAGTGGCTTGGTACGATAATGAATATGGGTATTCTGCTAAGTTAATTGATTTAGCAGCTCATATCGCAAGCCTATAAACTATGACAGTAATAGCAGACGGTGGTTCTACGAAATGCGACTGGATTCTTTTGGATGAAGGTGGAAATCAGGTCCTCAAAACACGAACGGCTGGATTGAATCCGGCTGTGGTGCCACAACCTGATTTATATACCAGAATTCGAAATAATAATGACCTGCCAACCTTATTTAATAAGGCAACGGCTGTAGACTTTTATGGCGCTGGATGTGGAACAGAAACGCCGCGGACTGTCCTAAGAATGGTATTGGAGGACTTATTTCCCAATGCTGCAGTAACGGTGCAAGAGGATCTTGCGGCGGCAGTATTTGCGGCCACAACAGAACCTGGTATTGTTTGTATTTTGGGAACTGGATCCAATAGTTGTTATTATGATGGAGAAAAGATTCATACACCTACTGCGTCTCTTGGGTTTTCTTTAATGGATGAGGCGAGTGGTAATTACTTTGGGAAAAGATTAATCCGAGATTACTTTTATAAAAGAATGCCCATTGTTTTAGCAGGGGAATTCGAGAAACGATTTGATTTGGATCCTGATGTGATCAAACAAAATCTTTATCAGAAACCTAACCCGAACACTTATTTAGCAAGTTTTGCCGAGTTTATCTTCACAAGTGAGGAAGTGAATGGTTATTTCTATAAATTGATCAGTGAAGGAATGATCCGATTTATCGATTATCGCATTATGTGCTATAAGGAGGCACAAAGTGTTCCTATTCATTTTGTGGGGTCCATTGCG
>JAHZIZ010000346.1 GCA_022601215.1 Bacteroidota bacterium | reverse complement strand
ATATACCATAATACTTATTAAAGCCCAAGTCTCTTTAGGGTCCCATCCCCAATAACGTCCCCAACTTTCATTGGCCCATTGTCCTCCGAGGAAGTTTCCAATGACCAGCATGACTAAACCAACCGTCAGGGCCATTTCGGTTATGATTAAAATCTCTTTTATATTCAACTCCATTTTCTTTTTGTTTTTGCTATTGGTTAACAATATCAACAACAAAGCGACCGCTCCAAGGATCATCCCCAACGTAAACGGACCATAACTTGCTACGATCACGGCCACGTGAATCATAAGCCAATAGCTATCTAAAACGGGCTGTAAATTTGCAATAGCTGGATCTAACCAGCTCATATGCGCCACCCACAACAAAATAGAGACTACAAAGGCGGTTGCTGCTATGGTAAGATCACTCTTTCTTCCAAATGCCAAACCAAAGAACATAGTTGCCCAACTCACATAAATAATGCTCTCATAAGCATCACTCCAAGGGGCATGTCCGCTAATATACCAACGAGCCACAAGGCCCGCAGACATTAAAATAAATAATCCCCAAATAGCGAATTTGCATATTTTTATAAGGATGTCATATAGTTTCCAATCTTTAAATATTTGAAATATAATAAACAAGAGCATGAATACCCCAAACATCGAAAGGTAATGAAAGAGTCGAGTAAATAAATCAATCTTATTATACAACACTTCTGCTTTCACCTTATTTTCTGAAAGCAATACTTCACTTCCATGCTTTTTCTGAAAGTTAGTCATGCTTTCTAAGAACTCATTGGCACGATCGTAATTACCTGTCGTCCTAGCTGTCTGGAGACTTTCAAAATATAAAGGCAGGATATTTCTGGCATACATAGAATCCATCCCTGTAAAACGATGTTCTTGAAGTTCAGGAAAAGAAACCCATTTATTTCCTTCATCCCCTGGTACTGGAAATATTTTCAAAATACTACCACTTAATGCCTGACTTAACAATGAAGACTTCTCGTAAAGTTTAATAAAATCCTTTTCAAACTGATTGGGGTTTGTCTGAGCGCTAGCCTTTTCTAAATAAGGGCCGAGTTTGTTATTGCCTTTCGCATCAAATAGATCAAATAAAGAAGCGCTCTTAGAATCTTTAGTCACTCCAATAACTGTTTTAATACTGTCGTTTCGCCAATCCAGTTTCATTACTGGAGTTTCATACCATACAAATTTTAATTCAGTCATTGACAAGAATACTTGATTCGCATCTAGACCTTCATACTCATCTTTTCCACTAACTTTTCGCAATAACTCGCTAGCAAAAGTATTTAGCGGTTTCATTCTTCCATTATCTTGAATGACCAAATTACCGAAGGCAGTAGCGTGCTCTTTACTTACTGCGTTTGCCTTAATTATTGAATCGATTTGTGCAGGGGTTGCTCGTTGACCAGTATGCCCATCTTGCGCAGTGACGCTAAAACTGAACAACACTAAAATTAGCGTAGCCAATTTTGCTTTCTTATCCTTTACCTTATCCAACAATCGTTTTAGATCGGCAAATCTAGTATTCCTATCAAATAGAATTGCCATCAATCCTAGATACAAAAGAAAATATCCAATATAGGTAATCCATGTTCCCCAGAAATCTTTATTTACGGATAGGACAGTTCCTTTTTCATCTGGATGAAAGGAAGCTTGAAAGAAACGATATCCTTTATGATCTAAAACATGATTCATAAAAATATCATAGTCAAAGAAATCCTGATCACTATCATTAACCGTAATTTTACTTTTAAATGCCGCATATACCTTTTCAGTACCTGGCTGTTTATCCGCAATAAAGTCATTAAGTGTAATACTAAATGGAAGTTTGTACTTTTTAGAACCGTACGTAAGATATACTTTTAATCCTCCAACATCTACCCTCAAAGGATCATTAGCTACATATTGGCCACCTAGGACCTCTACTTCCTTAGTTTCACCATTAGCACTAACGGCTAATGTCAATGCATTCATATTGGTTTCTTCTGTTGTCTTCACGACACCATAATTACCTTTAGTCACGGGTTCGGGAATGACAAATGCCATACCCGCCATTTGATAGAGAGAACGCAAATTAAAGGTTTGGGTACTATCGGCTACCACATCACCTTCCAGCCTATCCGCCATTCGCATATAGGATCCTTCAAAAGGGCTTTCTATGGAAAACTGATTGTCCTCAGAAATCGTAATATTGATAGCACCTCGAGTGGGCTTGTTGAGTGCGAACAAAATATTATGGATGTCCATTACCTCGCCTACTTTCACCCAATGATCGTGTCTATTTCCATCACCTGCTTCTACAATCTTAAGATACTCTTGTCCGTCTTCCGAAGGAATAAAACCCTCTTCAACATTACTCATAAAACCCTTATACGTAATCGATACCGGTATCTTATTATAATCTGTTTCTATGCTAAAATCATTATTTAGGCGCTCTGAAAAGTCTACTTTTAATGGAGGTACGTTTCTTTGCATCGCCACACCATCAACCTTATAATCGCCTTGAATAAAGGCATCTACATAGGTGTATTGCGATAAAAACTCATCGGCCGTAGCCCCTTCTCTAATTGGCATTCTCCCTTCATAGCCAATGTATCGGGTAACCCCTGCTCCTACTATGATTAATATAAAAGAAAGGTGAATTGTTAGTGTGGCCCATTTCTCCTTTCTCCAAAGGCGAAATCTCGCAATATTTCCAATAAAATTAATCACAAAAACGATCATAATTGCCTCGAACCACCAAGCATTATAAATCCAGTGGCGCGAATACGGTGTAGGAGAAGTCGAAGATGAGGCATCCATAAAAGTTCCTACTCCCATGGCAACAGCAAAAATGATAAATAAAACAGCGGTGAGACGTGTTGAGAAGAGAATTGCAGCAAGTTTCTTTTGCATTGGGCAAATTTTTGTGCAAATTTAGGGAATTGCAAGCATATTAACTACTCCCAGTGCGTTAATGAAATCATATTAATTTTAATGACTATCCGTTCTTGCTTTAAATATTTGCAAATGGATAAATGTCCCCATGTTTCGAGCTCTATTCTTTGCGATATGAGCCACCTCCCCAATAAAAAGCTCATCTACGGTTTCAAACCACAAATTAAGCCATACCCCGAAGTGCATTTCATTAATACTGTGGTCCTCGGCCTGATCTACTTCAATATGTTTCTTCATGGGATCACCTTTGTACTTCTTTTGAAAAAATAGATTAGTTTGCCAAAAGTCGGTTAGACGATCAAAGTGGTGTTCCCAATCTGTAATAACACGATTAAAAATTGGTCCGAGCAATTCGTCCTTGCGTACTTTAGCGTAAAAAGTTCGTACTAGTAAAGAGACATCATCTCTAGTATCAATAGTTCGTTGAGTCATAACTAGAGCAAGTTAACAATAACTAACAAGCTATTCACTACCAAACTTATTATCAATAACCAAAAACTAATGGAAGCTTTTAGTTGCGCCAAAAGCGCAGCGTTATATACCATACACGTAACAACACAAATTGTTAATTGTATTCCACTGCTCAACGTAGTGCCCTGCATTAAAATAAGCATGGCCGCTATGGAGCCTAGACAACTCTGTAATATAATTGTCAAGGGAATGTACATATAGAGATCCTTTTCAAATTCTGAAGTTAAACGAGGAATAAGCGGTGTTTTCATAATAGTATCCTTAATTTTAAACAAAATTAGTGCGACACGTCCCTCCAAGTTTATGAGGCAAATCATAATACGATGATTTCTGAACAATTATTACTTACCTATAATGCTATTGTAAAATCGTTTCAAAGCGATGCTGTGATCTTTTATGAAGGTCAGCCAGCTCGCTATTATACCCAAATTAAAACCGGTGGCATTAAAATGTTTAATCTCCATGAAAACGGGAAGGAATTTGTTCAAGGTGTATTTAAAACTGGTGAAAGTTTTGGCGAGCCTCCACTCTTTGGAAATTTTAATTACCCTGCCTCTGCAGCAGCAACCGAGCCTACTGCTCTGTATATGTTAGGAAAGGATGACTTTCACAGGTTGTTGCATGACCACTTTAACATCCATCTAAAATTTTCGGAAATACTCTCTAATCGCCTTAGTTATAAAGCGATGATTCTCAAAGAAATTTCAATGCATTCGCCTGAACATCGCATACTGACTTTGATAGATTTTTTAAAAGAAAAGGAATTATCTCAATCAAAATATTTGGTGCCTCTCACTCGACAAGAATTGGCAAATTTAACTGGACTTCGCGTAGAAACAGTTATAAGAGCAGTAAAACAACTGGAAGCCGAAGGAGAGATTGACATTGTAAATAGGAAAGTGTATCGCTAAATCATCCAAAAAAGTTACTACCTTCGTTATATGATTTCTATTGTACTTTTAGGATACGGAAACGTGGGAATGAACCTATGCCATGCATTTTCTCATCACGACACACTCACCGTTACCGTGTATAATAGAAGTGCTATTAAAAAGAATAGCCGAATCAATGGAGTTTCCTATATTGATGATATCCAAGAGCTCCCGCGAGCCGATGTTTACATTATCGCTATTTCTGACGACAGTATTGGCAGATTTTCAGAAGAACTCCCATTAGACAATCAACTCGTGGTACACACCTCTGGAGCTGTGGATATGGAAGTGCTCTCCAATAAAAATCGTCGTGGTATTTTTTATCCTTTACAGACTTTTTCTGAGCTACGTACTCCTCCATTTAAGGAGATTCCGATTTGTATTGAAGCGGAAAATAAAGCGGATCAAACCCTACTAGAATCACTTGGTCATTGTATTTCTGATAACGTATATGAAATTTCTTCTTTGGAACGACAAAAAATACATATTGCGGCTGTATTTGTCAATAACTTCACCAATCATATGTACCAAATTGCAGAAGATTATTTACAACAGCAACAGTTAGAATTCAATCTCCTAAAACCACTAATCAGAGAGACTTCAGAAAAAATACAGCATGTCTCTCCTACGCAGATGCAAACCGGTCCTGCAGTAAGAAATGATGAAATGACTTTGCAAAAGCATTATGATTTACTCAAAGATAGTCCGTATCAAAAACTCTATAAAACGCTCACTAAATCCATTATTGAAACCCATGGAAAAAAGCTATAAAGAATACTTACAACAAATCACCACCTTCGTATTGGATGTAGATGGGGTCCTTACTGATGGTACCATTATGGTTACGACAGCTGGGGAGATGTATAGAAACATGAATATAAAAGACGGTTTCGCACTAAAAACGGCTGTCGATCACGGTTATAACATCTGTATAATAAGCGGCGGTTCTAATGAAGGCGTACGTAAAAGATTGACAGGTCTAGGTATTACCGATATACATCTTGGTGCCAAGCAAAAAACCACAATATTAAACGACTATTTTAAGGAGAAAAGCATCCAATCTGAAAACGTCATTTATATGGGTGATGATATTCCAGATGTAGCTCCTATGAAGTTAGTAGGGCTTCCCTGTTGTCCGCAAGATGCTGTTCCCGAAATAAAAGCCATCTGCAAATATATTTCTCATAAAAAAGGGGGCCAAGGGGCTGTTCGAGATATTATAGAACAGGTACTCAAAGTTCAAGGTAAATGGATGAGCAATGGCAATCCTAGTGCACGGTACGACTAACATTTAGAGTTATTCTATGCTACCGTACCTAAAAATCATACGGCCTATTAATCTAATGCTCATTCTATTTGTGCAATGCGTTATAAAATTTGGCGTTCTGGGTGCAATAGGTGTGAAAGTGGCCTTGAACAATTTTCAGTTTTCTTTATTAGTATTAGCCACCGTAGCTATTGCTGCTGCTGGAAATGTGATTAATGATATTTTTGATGAAGTCACTGATCGCATTAATAAACCCGCGAAGATGATTGTTTGGCGTTTGTTATCCGAAAAATCGGCCTATAACTATTACATTTTCTTAACTATTCTTGGGGTTGGCACGGGATTCTATATTTCTAATTCTCTTGATCAACCAGGCCTCGCTGTAGTATTCATAATTATCTCGGCATTATTATATCTCTATGCCTCACAACTAAAGGCAGTTCTCTTTCTAAGTAACGTTCTTGTCTCATTCCTAGTCGCAATGAGCCTAATTGTACTCATTATCTTTGATATCTTTCCATCCATCGACACAGATGCAATGGACTTGCAAATACAAGCAAGCAAGGTTATTTTGGTCTATGCCTGTTTCGCTTTCTATATCAATCTAATTCGTGAAATTGTAAAAGACCTACAAGATATTGACGGAGACAAAAATGCCGGAAGGAATACCATCCCAATCGCTATTGGACGTGACCGTACCGTTACTTTGATTTTTTGGTTAGGCATGATTGGACTGCTATCGATTCTAGCGTATACTTATTTCTTCTTGTATTCGTATCAATACATTGCCTTTTATGTTGTCTTTTTAATTGCTGCCCCCCTGCTAGTATTTTGTATTCGAGCTTGGAGTGCCGCAACCAAAAAAGATTTTAGCATCCTTTCTTTGATACTTAAAATTTGTATGCTTTTAGGGATAGGTTCGCTACTTCTAATTGCTGAAATTATCCCGATATTATGAATATAAATACGTCTCAAGAATATGTTTTAGAGAATGATCGAGTCCTATTGCGTCCCTTGATGCCATCTGATTTTGAACACCTACTTCCTTACGCAATACAGGAACCAGAATTATGGACCTATTCATTGGTATCCGGAGCTGGAGAGCATGGCTTAAAAAACTATTTTGAATTTGCTTTTCAGAAAAAAGAAATGAACGACTCGTATCCATTTATTGTATACGATAAACGAAGTCAAAAATACGCCGGAAGCACACGATTTT
>JAHZIZ010000345.1 GCA_022601215.1 Bacteroidota bacterium | reverse complement strand
TTTGGATTGCATTAGATAACTAACAGTATTAGGCTACGTTAATTACGGTAGAATCATCAATCACATTAAAATACGATCCTTTCCTAGCCGCACGCCATAATGGCAGAGTATCTTAGAGTTCCACCACTAGAAGCGATGGTTTATCTAACTATTACTAGAAACTTTTGCGACCTCAGCTTTTCGCAACATATTTTGGATCATATGCAATACAAAACGTGTACTACTATTATCCCAAGGCGTAAATCTTGGCAACTGAAATAAATCACTATTACGACTTACAGCACCCCAAGTAGTAGACACTGCCGCTTTAAACCCTACTTTCTTAAGCATAGAAGCATGTTCAGCACGGTAATCCTGATCCGGCTTACCATTTGGATAAGCAAAATAACGTATGGGCTCACCAATACAATCCTCTAATATTTCTTTTCCTTCAGCGATCTCTCTGTAAGCTTGTTCCGACTCTAACTGGGCCAAAATAGGATGAGTCACTGTATGGCCACCGATCTCCATGCCAGCGCGATGTAAAGTCTTGATTTGCTGAGTAGTCATCATAAAGTTATCTGGCAAATCAACTGGAAGTAATGCATGCAATTTCTCGTCTTGATCTAACCTATCTTCATACGATTTATACTTAATTTTTTCAATTATGGAAAACAATGATTTCTGACGCTGAGATAATGTACTGATATCATAATTTCCCAAACCTAGCGAACTTAAGTCTAATGCATTTCCAGGTGCGCGTCTAACAATTTCAATTATTCGATCATTCCACATCATGCCACCACCAATAAACCCCGCTGCAATAAAAAAAGTTGCAGGCACTCCATATTTCTGCAAAAGTGGCAATGCAATCTCGGCATTATCTGCATAGCCATCATCAAATGTAATACATGCGGCACGGTCAGGCAACGTTCCATCATTTAGCCGCTGAATTGCTTCGTCTAATGGCAAGACCTTAAAATGACGAGTCAGATAACTTAGATGAGAATCAAAAATAGCTATTTCTCCATCATCACCAACTAAAAGATCAGGCTTTTCTTGAACCCGGTGATAGATAAGAATAGACAAGCGTGCATTCTTACCGGCGGGAGAAATCAGTGAAAGCAGTGCATTTAGAGGCACTGTCCCCAGGCAATTATCTAATAATTTAGTCATTTTTAGAGCGCTCTCCACACATTACAAAAGTATAACTAAAAATAACCAGTGGAAAAGTGTATAATGAGAAAACTACTTGGTAGAACGCATTTCTACAATCCATTGAAAACGACTCCGTCGTACAGAAAGAATGGGTAACCAATATGCTTATAAGATTCATAGTAAATATATCAGGCAGCCTCCTAATCCAACGAGAAAGACGCTCAAAAAGTGTGTAAACCCCAACCATCGGTGCATCAAGCCAATCTTGACCGGCCCACCACTTACAAGCCTTACGAAACTTTCGCAGAATCTTCAAGGCCAGTGTAATCCCGTAACATATCAGAATGGTCCACGGTAATTTTTTATACTTAAACAAAGTACAACAAGCAAATAATAAGGAAGATAAAAGTATTCACCCAGCCCAGCCTTTTCTCTAAAACTAAAATAAAGACTAGACTTCTTCTAGATTCGACATTTCAATAATCAAACATTCTGTATTCTTATAGATGACAGGCCAGGGTGCTTTTGTAGCAGGCCATCTAGCCAATTTACTCTATAAATAAAGGTAACATAGCTTTCACCTTCCAATCCGTAAGCAATAAATTTTCATTGATAGACTTTGCTCTTTTATACCAAATAAATAACGATAACAATAATATGTGCAGCTATACTCACAAGAAAAAACAACAGACAATTGCACAATCGAATCGGCTCATCTCAAATATATAGCTTTTCAGGTATAAGAGTCCTCTTTACAGTATCATCATGCATTCTTTAAATAAAGCACCCTGAAACTAAGAGTTCTGGAGGAGCTTTACGCTTTTTAATCCATAGAATTGCCATTGAAAGTAGCAAAAAGAAAATACCCATACCTGAAAAAAAATAGGCATAAAATAGTTTCGGATCTTCAAGAAAGTGTGGTCGACTCACCAAAAACGGCTCATCTGAAAATATGGATACTAAATTTCCTACAATTTTTGTTTCATTGCGCGCATTCCAGTTGATGGTTTTTAGCCATGTATATGTTTCAATCTCCCTTGGGTAAAGGGCGATTTTATCATTCGGCCCCTTTTCCACAACTAATTCATCCAACCTATTAATTAACAGACTCGGATCATTCTGAAGTTCTTTGAGGCCCCAATATTCTTTAATATTCTTGGGGAAAACAATATTAAAAACTGGGTCTGCAGCCATCTGACCATTATCGTACTGAGCTTCAACAACTGTATGTGTGGCACGACAATTTTCACATCCATAAAGCATAACCAATGTCGAGTCCATACCAACGGAGCTTAACATTGCAGAAAGTAGACGCGATTTGTCAGAACAGTCCCCACCTTTGGCAAGTATTTGTCTGGGCGTTGGCCCTAATTTAGACCACAAATAATAGTCATCATTCTTTGCAAAACCTTTATTATAGTAAACCCACTCGTTTAACTCTTCTACAAACTTCCCTGTTCCTGGGCTACTTTCAATTTCTTCTTGAATGATACGAACAAATTCATCCATATCGCTATTACGACTAACTGTAAAAAACAGTGCACCTAAAAACATAACCCCTGAAAAGAACATGAGAAATGCAACAATTCTATTTTTCTTAATAAATCTCATATAGACTCCTCCGAGAACCAAAATTTTTCAGGATTTCCCTCCGGACACCCCCCTCATTAGGAATACAGATAACGAGCATCCGACTTAAGCCCACCGTATTCTCAAACTTCCAGTTCTCTTGACATTTTCACAAAGAGGAAGAAGAGGCCCTTGCCCAACCACCAGAGTTTTCAGGCATTCCATCACGGGAAGATACAGATTGATTATTTGGAGTAGAAGAGTCCTCTACAATCCTTTCCACTACAATAAGTATGGCTAAAAAATGATAGCTAAGATCAAAATATGCCAGTCCTAGAAAAGCTCCCCCTACTGCATAACCAACCATACTAACTTGAAGCATTGAAGCAAGATCATATGCCCACTTATGTTGTATAGACGTTTTAGTAAGCCTCCTTATTCTACCCGCAATTCTCCAGTAGAAGAAACCAAGCATCAAGAAAATACCTAAGCCAACAAAACCTTGCTCACCCAAAATTTCAAAATAAATACTGTGTGAATCATGGTACATCCCTGTTCCTTCTGCCACTGCACCAGGAGAAAAACGCTCATAATTCATAGGATTAAAAGCTCCAAATCCACCGCCGGACAATGGTTTCTCAACAGCCAATCTATATGCAAATGTCCAAGCTTGAATGCGCCCCATTGCTGAAATATCATTTTCGTAATCCTTCATCGTATCCATTCGATCGTGCCATGTTTGTGGCATAAATGCATAAAGCATGGGTACCATCATAAGTATGACAATAAAAGGTGCGAACTTTCTTCGACTTTTTAGCCACATAAAAAAACCAATTGCAACAATAGCAAGTAATGCACCACGAGATTGTGTACCTAGAATTCCAACAGGAATCAACAACATAGAGAAAACTAATCCAATACGAGCCCATTTGTTCGTCGTGTTGAGATATAAATACCAAAATAACGGCAAAACCATTACCAACACCAAGCCAATCTCTGTATTCCCTTCAATAAAACCACCAGGCCCTAATACATGCGCACTTCCTCCACTTAGTATAGTAAATACTCCTCCCTTAATCCCATAAAAACCAATAGAGAGTGCTATGACCCATACAAGCATATGAATCTTATCTCTATCCTTAATAATAAATAATGTCATGAAAATCACAAGCTGAATTTTTATAACTCTTACCAATTCAACAAGTGAATCCTCAAATTGCAAAGAAAATAAAGTTGATACTAGCATCCAGACAACAAACGAAAGTAACCATCCCATCGCCGGTGTCCAGAAAAAATGTAGCTTTTTTATAGAAACAAAAAATGCAACGATCGTTACAACACCTGCAATCATTGCAAATGGAAAGCTATAAGCAAAACCCCATGCCAATCGGTGTGGGTTCATGTAGCCAATCCACGACCAAAGTAATATACCAATATGAGGATTCTTTAATACAAAGGGCAATGCCCCAAAAATAATTACAGTAACTACTATATCCCTCATGAACTGTGCTCAAATCTAATAAATATTTTCATACAAATATACTATAAAAGTCATGATCAAATTTAAAAAATATACTATAACCACAGTACCAATAGAATTTAAATATTGTACAGAAACGACTTTATATTACCCTAATAGAATTATTATCATCTACCAAAGTTAAGCTATTTTCATATTCTATTTTGACACCAAGTATTGCCCTGATAAACATCCATTACCATACAAATAAGTACAATCACTATGCTCTAGTTTTCTCCCATAGCTTCTGTAATCGCTTAATTGATACTGGATACGGCGTTTTCAATTCCTGTGCAAACAAGGATATACGCAGCTCCTCAATTTGCCAACGAAACTCCACAAGATTTGGGTCATCAATTCCAATTTGACGATGTTTATCTAAACGCTGTTTGTATAAGCACCATAATTTTGAAATTTCAAGTTCATATTGTTCATCGCGTTTGGGATTGGCAGAAAACTTATCCAAACGCATAGACATCCCCCTTAGATAACGCGGAAAATGTTGCAATCGCTCCCACTGTGTCGCATTGAGAAACCCCGGATATATGAGATGGCCTAATTGCATATTTAGTTCGCCACACACGCTATGATGTCCACTACTCGCTTTTGACAAATACATCATTAATGATTGGTACTCATTACCAATTTTTTGCATCATACTTGTTAGAGAATCCGTCACAGCAGGCAGCCGTGACCGTGCAATCTGTTTTTGTGCGACAAAGTCCTGCTCATTACGCGGCATCACATCATCAGCAACAAAAGCCTGATCAGTAATTGTTGTCAGCATATCTTGCTTGACCTCCCCCGGATTAATCAGCGTCGCCAATTGCAGGGCAATCCGTCGTAACGAC
>JAHZIZ010000344.1 GCA_022601215.1 Bacteroidota bacterium | reverse complement strand
TGACCCTGATCCTCTAATAAATGCAATATGGAGTGTTCCTGCTGATAAGATTGAAGAACCTCAAAACTTAACATTACCAGAACAATAGAGGCCAAAGAATAAAATATTTTTGTATTTAAATAGAAAAATATTTATGTATTTTAAGTGATACCCTTGCCCAAAAGGGCAAGGGTAGGCTTTGCTTAATCAATAAAGGCTAGAATTTTCCTCGCTTCTGGATGATCTAGGGCATAGTCTCGTAACTGATGGTAAGCTGTAGAAAATCTGTTTTCATCCATCTGCCAAGCAAAAGCATTTAGAACGAAAAGATTAACACCTATACTCCCTGCATCTGCACTCATTTCACCTTCAAAGTAATTCCCTACACATTCCATTTTAAGCGGTTCTGTTTGACTTAAAGCCATATAAAACCCTCCGTTTGAAAGGGTGTAATAGTCCCAATAACCGCCGTTATACTTAACGTTTGATTGGCTCATTTGGTTATAGATTGCCGTTTCATACTGCAAAAAATGGCGACCAATAAAATTGGGTAGAAAATTAAGTCTTTGTTCTTCTGCGACTTGTCTTTTTGTAATGCTGTCCATGGCTTATACTCCTTCTAATTTTTGATAATGGGTTGCATATGCAACCTTGACCCGCTGGCGAAGCGTGGGGGTAACAACTGCAAGGGCAGATCAAAAAAGTTTTGTTGCGCGAGGAATTGGCAAAGCCAAGGGGAAAAGTTTTTTTAGATGGGCATAGCCTTCACCCTTGCGGGCGTGAGGGGCAACGCCCCTTAGGAAAAGCTATCTCTTGTTAAACATTCCTTTTTTACTTATAGATATAGGGTGTTGGGATATAGAGAATTATTATGTGTGGAGAGTCCACGGCCAATAGCTGAAACAAACAAATAAAAAGTAGCTGTAATGAAACAACTAGACATCATCCAAACAATACGTAAAAGCGACAACAATATCTCCCATGACCCAATGAAAAATAATAACTCTGTTCAGATGAGACATTCCAGATCTGGTACGTTCACAGATAACATGAAATTACCGATACATAGATGGTTTCGATATTCGGCTGGATTTTCTGCTGAATGGGTAGAACGAGAAATATTGGATATTCAAACTAATAGAAATACTCATATCAACGTATTAGACCCTTTTGCAGGTTCAGGTACGACATTATTAGCAGCCGAATCATTGCAAGCAACGGCCGTTGGTTTCGAACCACATCCATTCATTCACAGAGTTGCCAAGGCTAAACTAGGCTGGAATGTAGACATAAAGTTATTAAGAGAAATTTACCAAGAAATAGAAAATAAAGCGAAAGAAAAAACAACCGAAACAGGAAGACTAAATGTCCCTTTACTCGGAAAATGTTTTACTAATGATGCTTTGAGCAAGCTCGACTCATTAAAAGATGTCTATCTAGCTGATTTTAATAATGGGGACCAAATAAACGAAATTATTTGGTTGGGCATTACAAGTATCATACGTTCATGCAGTACAGCTGGAACGGCACAATGGCAGTACGTTCTTCCTAACAAGAAAAAATCAAAAGTTCTTGATCCATTTGAAGCATTTACCTTGAAAATGGAACAAATGATTGAAGACATTACCTACACCAAGCAACAGAATTGGTTGCCAAATTCTCAAATAATAAATACAGATGCTCGTGACCCCGAATTTTCAAAAAAAGATTTCTTTGATTTAGTTATAACCTCCCCACCTTATCCAAATAACTATGATTATGCGGATTCCACACGCTTAGAGATGACGTTTTGGGGTGAAATACAAGGCTGGGGTGATCTTCAATTGTCAGTTCGACAATATCTTTTAAGGTCTTGTTCTCAACACGCCAGCAAAGACAAACTAGTATTAGATGATCTTTTGCAAGATGACGTTCTGATTCCAATCAAAGATGAACTAACAAAAGCGTGTAAAGAACTTGAGAGAATTAGATTAACTAGGGCAGGGAAAAAATCATATCACACTATGGCAGCTGCCTATTTCACTGATTTAGGCGATATTTTTCATGCACTTCGTCCTTTATGTAAGAAAGGTAGCAAAATATGCTTTGTTATTGGTGACTCTGCTCCTTATGGCATTCATCTAGCAGTAGACGAATGGCTTGGTGAGTTAGCTCTGTCAGCTGGATTTAAGTCCTATTCCTTTGAAAAAATCCGTGACAGAAATATTAAATGGAAGAACAGAAAACATAGAATACCTTTGCATGAAGGTAGATTGTGGATAGAAGGGTAATGCATGGCGAATATGAACGCATCTTCAGGACATAAACTTGGTCAATTAATTGGGGACTGGTATGAGGAATATTTTGTTCTACCTCTACTCCAAAGAGTTGGAAAAAACCTTAATCTTTTTGTTGATTCACGGTTTGTAAATCGTCAGGCAAGAGAAGGAAAAATACTATGGGGTGATATAGATGGGAATTTTGTTGATTATGATTATGTATTAGAGCTTGGTGGATCAAACAATGAATTAGGAATTCCTGTTGCATTTATCGAATGTTTTTGGCGACGAGGGGCGCGCCACTCAAAAGATAAGGCAAGAGATGATAGTGGCAAGTTAATGCCAATGAGAGACACATACCCTACAGCAAGATTCCTAGGTATTGTTTCAGCTGGCGATTTTACAAAACCTGCAAGAGAGTTAGTTATAAGTAGAAATATTGACTTATTCTATGTTCCAAAAGAAAAAATAGTTAATGCTTTTAAAAACTGTAGCCTAATAATGGATTATCCAGATAGACTTCAAGAAGACGATAAAGCAAATATTGTAGAAATGTTTGATCTAAATTTCTCCACTGATAAAAAAATAACCGTTCAACAAGAACTAATCAAACTTGTAGGCCAAGCAACCATAGAATCATATGTAGATAGAGTTCGGGCAGCACTTAGCGCATTACCTCAGGAAATAAGATTAATTTTAAGACATGACTCAATACCTATTACATTTGAGTCTGTAGATGATGCGACAAACTTCCTAGAATCACCTAGTTTCAACATGAATTCTCCATTAGAAAGCTATTTATATCAAGTCACTTATAGTGATGGTTCGGAATTTGAGAAAATGGCCCATGATTTAGATGAATTAAAGAAACTACATGAGCAAATAGTAATACTTACTGAACATATGAATAAACTATGTAATAGCTAAAATTCATTCCATTGTTCGAGTACGTTCTCTGGTTCTCGTTCGTTCTTTGCCTCGTGTCCTCTCGGCTCTATTTCTTTCTTTCGTCCGTGGTCTTGGTTGGCTTGTTTTTTGATCTTGGCTGTTATCGTTAGCAGTCTGTTTTGTATGGCTATGTGTGTGCGTCTGGTGGCTTCCTGTGGCTGTTTTATAAGTATCTTTTAGGTTTGACTTCTGGGACTCTCCTTTATTGGCATCAAAAGGGGTTCTTACATCAAGTGTTTTGTCTTTTTGTGCTCGTTTTAATCTCTCAAAGCGTGGAGTAAATTCATTATTGACCTGTTCAATAATAATTTTATTCTTTTCTTTTTGTGCCTTTAAAATTGCCTCTTTTTTATCCCTTAAATCTTTTGATGGACGCAGGTTTATAAAAATTTTCCCTTCTTTGTTTTTATTGAGCGTTTGCCCTGCTTTATAATTGAATGGACGACTCACTAGTCCATGCTGATCATAAATATTCTTTTTATAAATACCGTATTTATTCGCTAAAACATCCTTTACTTTTTGGACGTTTTTTCTGTGTTCATGCCTTTGATTGACCTGATCTTCTCTTACTTCTTTATAAAAACCTGTCCATTTCTTCTTAAAACCATCTGTATTTTTATTGGCTTCAATGCGAGTCTTTATCGCTCGTCTTTTATGCTCAACCAGTCGCCAAAACTCTTTGTCTTTTAGCGTGTCTTTTGTACCCTTTAATGCCTCGTGTTTGGCTTTTCTATGCGTTCCATCATCTTTATATTTAACAAATTGTTGTTCTCTTCTTTCATTATTTTTTACTCTATCAAGACAATGTATTTTTCCTTTTTCTTCCTCATATTTTTGCGCCCATTTTGAAAGCTTTAATCGGTCATTAGATATGGTTTTTTTTCCTTCTATTAACCCTGTAACTGGGTCAACACGGTTGACCATAATATGGATGTGCTTATAGGCTTCGTCATTGTGAGCAATGACGATTGCCTGACGATTAGACAAATTCAAAGATTTAAGGCTTGAAATTGCTGTTTCCATCATTTCTTGTTTGCTTGGATTTTCTGATTTTTCCCATGAAAGAGAATAGGTATAAACAGGGTTTTTAACTTTTTGTCCGCCTGTTTTTAGTCCTTGAGATTTCTTTAATTCATCTGCATTCTTAGCCGTATCAATCATACTATGAAGGGCGTGTTTTGGGTTGTCTGTGTGAAGATTAAGAGTATCTGCCCACTCAACACGATCGGAGGTTGTAGCGTCTTTATCGTGCATGTAATAAGCATATGCACCTTTAAAGCTCTGACCTACACCCCCCACTCTCGGAATCATGGCTCCCTATCCTCTTTTATATCTTCAAGGGCTTCCATTAAGGTTTGATTGATGCCTCTTAGTAAATCATCCAATATGGGCGGGGCATGTTGCCCTGTCGCATTCATACGGTAAGCAATTTGATTAAGATTATTTCCAAGCCGTCTAAGTTCATTCCG
>JAHZIZ010000343.1 GCA_022601215.1 Bacteroidota bacterium | reverse complement strand
TTTTTGTTGTAGCTTTGCCTAGAAATTTTTTGACTTCTTTATTTTGTGCTGCATTGTTGGTAACAATTGCGCTATAAGTGGGGTGAGAAATACACCAATTAAGAAACGTACTTAATAGTGTTCTGGCATTACGGGCGCGCGCTGGTCTTTTTGCCCCTTCAACCTTTGCCCATTCTGTCATCTTCTCAGGAGTGAGATCAACAAGGCGAATCAATGCCAGCGATGCAAGTGTACCGGGTTCTGTTAGTTTACTGCTTCGCACTCTTTTTTCTCCACCTGGCTGCATGGAGCGCATGTGGTCATGTAAATGCAGCGCACCCCATGTGGGCTTCATGGCGGTAACGTATTCCTCCCATGCTTTGCCTATTGTCACGGTTTCACGGATTTTCTGTATTTTTTGAGCCGCAGTGGCGGCTTCCTTTGCAGCGACTTCATCGGCTTTTACTTGGCGTGGGTCAATTCCTGAATCTGTCATAGTTTTAAGGCGAATTGCTTCTGCTTGTGCCTTGCCGATGGTCCAAATACGTTGGTCGCCAATAGTTATACGAATAGTCTTGTTGTTCAGTTCAGTTTGAAATATGTAAGATTTTGAGCCGCTTTCAGTAACACGTAATCCTAGGCTTGGCGTTTTTCCGTCCCAATATATATTTTGCTTTTTTCCAGGTCTGCATACAAATTCAGCTACTCTTTCCGCCGTGAAGTTTTTCCATTTCATTTGGCATTTCCGTGTAAGGCTGGTGTAAGGAAATAATAACAAAATTGCTGAATACTTATCAACACAAATAAAATATGCAAAACATAAAGTTTATTGTTTTTAAAGTATTTTGTGCTATTTCTCAATAATAATCAACACTTATAAATAGGCACTTTCGGGTACTCATAATCCCTTGGTCGTTGGTTCGAATCCAACCAGACCCACTATTTATTAACTTATTGTTCTAATTGCATTATTTTTATCTGTTTTTGGAGGAAGAAAAGGGGTGTAATTCCAACCTATCGATATTAAACGATATATTGGTTCGATTCCTGTTAGCTCTTTTTCTCACTTCCTTTTCTGATTTGGCACTCTGCCAAATTACTTTCGATACAGCCTGCCCATTGTTTGCTACCCGATGGTTAACCCACCTTGCCGGGACGAGGTTCTCACCCGTTGGAATCATCGACCCTGCTCGCGGCGGTACTCCCTATAATTCTGAATAAGAAAACGCCTAATCAAAACGCAACAAATGATGTTATTTCAAATAAAGTTGTACCATTGAAAAATATTCGTTGGAAATCTATCTGTCTTGGACTGTTTAATTTGCCAGTTGCAGTTTAAAAATAGTAATTCGCACAGAACACCCTAAATACTTTCAAAGTCTTCCTCGAATTCATCTATGCTTGCCTCTGCTAATACCTCGCCCACTTCACCACCCGGCCTAAAGCCTCCCAACACTTCTTCCAGTTCGTCGCTAAAGGCATCGGGTTGTTCTAAGTCGATACCTAATAGAGAACGTTCCTGGCCAAACACAACAACACTTGTACACTGAAGACGGTAGTGTAACTCACGAAGCTTTGCCCATGGATATGCGAAACCGGCTGAAAGAATCACGGCAAACGCATTGGTTACTCTTATAATCAATAATTTTGTAAAATCAGTCCTTCCAGAGAATCGTAGTTTCCCTAGTGTAACGCTTCTGCGTACTAAATTGTCCAAAGCGTATGTAGTATAAGTACTAGCTAATAACCATGTGGTGGGAATAAAAATTAGTGTGTAGTACCCTAACCCCTCCCAGAACACAATAATTCCCGTAAAGCAAACGATAAAAAGAAGTATTTCGGGTACGTACACAAGCAAATATTCCGATAGCCCCGCCGTATATTTAAACTTATTAGCACCAACCCACAAATTATTTAATAAAAATAGGTGAGTATGCCATTTTGTGTATGGGCGCAAGAATGGAAAGCAAGCGCCCCATATAGGTAAAACTAATAATCCATTACTCGCGCTGCGTGTATAGTTGCTACGGAAACTGCACCGAATGTTACCGACTGTTGTGTTATAGGTGCGAAAAATTAACCCTCGCAATCGAGCCATGCGAGCAATTTTGAAAATAACGATGGTGCATATTATAACTGCTATCGGTCCTACTAACGGAACTAGCGACAATATCGCTAATGTAAATATAATCACGAAGCTAATTGCAGTTGCCTTCAGTCTACGCAAAAATGCTTTCTTTGGGTCAACCAAGTACCGTAGATGTGCATTGGCGATTTTTGTTTTTCCATAAAGATAGTTACTGATCTTGCATTGAAGGTACGCCGCGCCTACACCAAATGTAAGAACAGAAAATATCACTCCTTGAAACCAAATCGGGAAAAACTCCTTGGCTTGCCCATCAAATTTTACATCGTATGTACGCATATTTCTTGTTGTCTCAAATGTGAATTTTAGATTGTATTTTTTGATGGGGTATAGCGCTTGTAATAATGCGAAATCCTATATCGTAGTCACATTCCTCTGTCAGTATGCTATACCGCGACTCTGAAAGAGCGGAAGTCATGTCGTTGAGGAAAGAGCCACCCCGTACTGCGTGATTATATTCCGTCATAAATAGCTCCACTGTTAGTTTTTCAAACGAGTTGATACAGTGCTCAAAAACATTTCCCGTTAAATCGAATACACCTACAGGAGAACAATTCTGAGGATACATACCCACTGCTATTGTTCGACCTAGCCGACTTTCCGAAGTATTCGCGTAAGATGTGTCTGGTTCTTGACCCCAAGGAAATATTCTATTTGGCAAACGCCCAGTTGCAGCAAGTTGCCATTGAGACTCCGTTGGCAGTGTTACATCAATACCAAGTTGTCCACTCAACCATCTGCAAAATGCAATAGCTTGAATCCAAGAAACTGAATCTACAGGGTGGTTTCCGATAATTCGATACTGACTCCAACCTGGAATGCGAGAAGTTAAGTTAGTCCACCAATTATTGCAGTAATAACCTTCTGGATGATTATAAAATGCCAAGTATTGGGCATAAGTTATGGGATACTTTGATATACAGAAGCTTTCAGATCGGGTCTTATCCGAAGTTACTTTGCACCAAGCGATTTGAGGCACACCATTCTTATCACATCCGACCCCATGACGCGGATCACCAATCGTCGCGAGCCGATCCCCGATCTCGCTGCGCCTATACTGAGATGTGCCAAGCTGAGTGAGTTCATCAATCAGCCTTTCGTGTTCCGGCTGTAGATAACTTTTTAACGGCTCATCAAGATTTTCACTATTAAGACCCAGTCGTCTCAATGACCTGTAAACCAACTGAAGCCCTTCGTTTGGCCATTGGCGGTAAAGTGGGTTACTTGGTTCTTTTCTCCATGACTTGGCTAAAGATTCCATTTGCCTTACTAATCGTACATCATTTCCGTATGAGCTCAGCCACTCAAGAAAAGTACTCCACTGACGATATAGAGCTTCATGGACTATTCCCACGTAGTGTTCTTGATCTTTTACCTTTGAAACTAGAAGTCGTGCGTCTATGAGCATTGTTAGCAGCCGATGACTAGTTTCTGGAAAGGCGCACCAAGGAACTGAAGTATGCACAAATTTCCCCTCTGACTCCTCCCTTACAAGCATAAGAAGCGATAGCCGAAGTGCTTCCAACTCAGGCTTAGACAGTACTTTTGTATCAACAATTGCATCAGCGCGACACTCAACTGATCGAGCCAGTCCACCGAATTCTTCCATATAGAATTGTTTCGTAAGCTTGCCCGTACGCTTTCCCTCTCCTTCCCAAAGCTCCCTCAGAACGAACGCCAGTAAAGGTAGTGCATCCTCACTTTTGGTGTCACTAATGAGTGTAGAAGTCAGTAACGGATCAATCTCTAAGTCAACCAATCTAGCCGGCCCGAATATAACATCGGAAAATTGATCAGGGTTCATTGGACTAATGTCCAGTATTTCCGTTGGTATCTCTGCTGGAAGCCCTTTTGAATTCCAATCTGCGTAATAGTCAGATCGTAGAGTTCCAATCAGGAACAAATTACGTGGGAAAGTTTTTAAAATTATAGAAATTATAGAAAGAAAAGATTCCGAGTTCAGTGTTTTTTTGTCTGTTATTAGGTTTTCCAGCTGGTCTAGAGCGATAATTATTTTTGTTCGGGGATTATCAGCATGATCCAGTATCTCTTTTATAAGGGCGTTGATTGCTTCAGAACGGCTTTGGAAATCCATAGGAATTCGAAATTGTTCTTTCCGTAAAGCAGTAAATGAACTTAACAGATTATCAAATGCAAACTCGTCACAGAGCGTAGCGCGTGCAGGTATCCAGAAATCCGTCATATTTCTAAGTGAGGGAAGGAGTCCAGCACGTAACAAGGAAGATTTACCGCTGCCTGATGATCCGACTAGAATTAGAGATTGTGTTTCCTTAAACTCCCATATAATCCTTAGTTTCTCTATTACTTGTCGCACTTCTTTGTCCCGCCCAAAGAAAAATGGCGCGTCAGACTCATCGAAATAAAGAAGCCCTGGAAAAGGTACGTGATTAGGATTGATTTTTAGGGTATCCCGCCAACCAAGTGTATTCTTGATCGAGGCATCAAGTGCTTTAGATGCAATCTCAATATTATCGTACACCGCATGCTGCAAATGTAACAGAAGTGGATGCTCACCGCAGTTATCAATCTTTAAGGGAAAGATCGGTTTGCCTAATGCTTTTGCATGAGTAATTTCTGCGAAACACCATTTCGATTCAACCATATTGACAGAGCAAATTGCAATAACCGCAACGCAATTCTTCAAATGTGCATACAGAGAGGATTCCCAATTTTCACCAATACAGAGACCATACTCAGGATGTCCCATTACGATTATCTTGTATCCTCGGTTTTTTAGAGCACCAGCGACTAGCTGGCAGATGTTAGCATCTCGGTGTGAGTAGCTTATGAAAATAGACGCCATATTATAAATACAGAAGACATAGACTCGTTTAATTCATGCTGCGCAGAAACAAAACTCCTGGTTCTATTCCAATAACAAAAACAATGCGCCCCGCTCCTCAGTTCATAAGAGGAGTGTTTCTATCTTGTAGTTTATCGTATTGCTCCAACGTATATGATAAAGAAGGCCCATCGCTAACAGTACCGTGTAATTTTGCAAGCTTGGACTACGAAATTGTGCCAATCCAGTGGTTTCGCAATAACTTAAAGTTACTGTTGCACCAGACACTACTCCAAAATCTTGTTTAGACCCGAGTGCACCGAAAGGCGCCACTCGGAATGAGTCATTTTCTGCACTTGCTTTTTAGTAATTTTTTTTGTCATCATTATTTCTTCTCTAGTAGTAACGATGAACTAAATTCATGTCCTACTTCATTATGCTTCAATACCACCTAAAATGAATGACTCAATTGAGTCATTCAACAATTAAGTTAAAAAACGTCAGATCGCGTGTGAGCTCATATATTACATATCTGGCGAAGGTCCATGCAGTGACATAGTCAATAAAATAGATGCAGAAGATTCTTTAAAACACCCCTTGAGATTCCTCTCCCATTCTTCTAAAACACTGAATAATTGGTTCGATGTTTCTCCTTTTTGCTCCACCATTTTACATAGCATTGTTTTTATTGAATTATTTTCATTTTATTTGGGACTTAGAAAAGAGCGTATCTAGCAACATACTGAAATATAATGGGATTATCGGTTCGATTCCTGTTGACTCTCTTTTCTCACTTTTTTCTGATGGTAGTCTAATGATTTCGTTAAGTAGTTTTACATTTGAAATTCATAACTGATTAATTATAAAGAGTTATTT
>JAHZIZ010000342.1 GCA_022601215.1 Bacteroidota bacterium | reverse complement strand
GAATTGGATTTTATGTTATTAGACTTGCCTCCTGGAACAGGAGATATTCATTTAAGTATCATGCAATCGCTTCCTATAACGGGTGCGGTTGTAGTGAGTACTCCGCAGACAGTTGCTTTGGCCGATGCCCGAAAGGGAGTTGCCATGTTTCAACAGGAAAATATTCAAGTACCTGTATTGGGAGTTGTTGAGAATATGTCTTTCTTCACACCGGAGGAGTTGCCCGAAAATAAGTATTATATCTTCGGAAAAGAAGGAGGTCGAAATTTGGCTGAAGACTTAGAGATTCCATTTTTAGGAGAAATTCCATTGGTACAGAGTATTCGTGAGGCTGGAGATGCTGGTCATCCTGCGGCCTTACAGACTGCTACACCCACTGAGGCTGCCTTTGAGCAAGTGACGAAGAGAGTAGTGGAAGAGACCGTAAGGAGAAATGACAATTTGCCTCCTACCGAAGCTATAAAAATAACGACCATGGCAGGTTGCAGCGCCGTAAAATAATACTATGAGTCAGGAAGAATTAACACAGAAAGTAGAAGCCGCTTTGGATGAAATTCGTCCATTTTTGCAAAGTGATGGTGGGGATATTTCCTTACTTTCTATTGAGGAAGGAAAAGTAGTGAAGGTTCAATTGCAAGGAGCTTGTGTGGGCTGTTCTGTGAATCAGATGACCCTAAAAAGTGGGGTAGAAATGACTATAAAAAAGCACGCACCGCAAATAGAAGAAGTGATAAATGTGGAAGGCTGATATATGTCATGACTACTTTCAGATTATCCTCATAATTTCACCCCAATATAAGCTACAATTTGTATGATAAAGACTGATATTCTCATCATTGGCGCAGGACCTACGGGTTTATTTACTGTCTTTGAAGCAGGTTTGTTAAAACTGAAATGTCACCTTATTGATGCGCTTCCACAGCCAGGAGGTCAATGCACCGAGATCTATCCAAAAAAACCAATTTATGACATACCCGCTTTTCCAGAAATTTTGGCGGGAGATTTAGTGGATAATCTCATGGAACAAATAAAACCGTTTCAGCCTGGATTTACGCTAGGAGAAAGAGCAGAAACCATTGAAAAACAAGAGGACGGGAGTTTCATTGTAACAACAAACAAAGGAACGAAACATCAGGCACCTGTCGTTGCCATTGCAGGAGGCTTGGGTAGTTTTGAGCCTAGAAAACCTCCAATTTTAAATATTGATGAATACGAAGAAAAGGGAGTAGCGTATATGATTCGCGACCCTGAGGTTTATAGAGATAAAAAGGTTGTGATTGCCGGAGGTGGTGATAGTGCTTTGGACTGGAGTATCTTTTTAGCAAATGTTGCTAGTAGTGTAACCTTGGTGCATCGAAGAAATGAGTTTAGAGGTGCACTGGATAGTGTTGAGAAAGTACAGGCGCTTAAGGATGCAGGTGTCATTGAGTTAGTTACCCCCGCCGAGGTGAAAGATATTAAAGGGGATGGAAGGGTGACTGCTGTAATCATTAAAAAAGAAGACGAAGAAATAGAGCTATCATGCGATCATTTTATTCCATTATTTGGTTTGGCTCCAAAGCTAGGTCCGATTGCAGATTGGGGTCTAGAGATTGAGAAGAACGCTATTAAAGTGGACAATACTCTTGATTACCAAACCAACATTCCTGGAGTGTATGCTATCGGAGATGTGAATACCTATCCCGGTAAATTGAAGTTGATACTATGTGGATTTCACGAAGCGACACTAATGTGTCAAAGTGCTTACCAACGTATTTTTCCAGATAAACGTTATGTAATGAAGTATACCACAGTAGGTGGTGTTCAAGGGTTTGATGGGACAAAAAAGGAAGCTCCAAAAGCCGTTGTAAAATCTATCAATTAATGGAACAGGATATTACGCTACATATCACCGACCGTAATGGGGAACTGCACACGATTAAAGCCCCAACAGATATGAATATGAACCTCATGGAATTGGTTCGCTCTTATGAACTGGCTCTGGAAGGAACTATTGGAATCTGTGGAGGAATGGCTATGTGTGCGTCTTGTCAATGCTATATTGAAAGTGATCATGAGCTACCATCAATGAATGATGACGAAGACGCTATGCTAGCTTCAGCATTTCATGTACAGGATAATAGCCGTCTGGGATGTCAAATCTTTGTAAAACCAGAAATGGAAGGCCTTAGAATTACGCTAGCTCCAGAAGAGTGAGGACGAAGAATTTAATATAGAATTGAAAACACTTCGTAGTGTTCACTTATCCCAGAGATACTATTGACCATTATGGCAATATTAGTATGTAAATGAGTTGTGATGTTGTCTTGTTTGGAAGACGGGAAAATCGTTGCGATATCATCGTATAAATTAATGAAAGTTGTCTGAAAATCTCTAAAGGCACGAGCGCTTCAATAAAGATACGAGTATATCTAAAGTTATAGTAAGTATCTTTTTTCCTACAAAAAATTTAATTTATATATTTGACACCTAGCCAAATAGACAAAAGTGCGAACCTCCTCATTGTTATTAGTTTCTTTTTTCTGTGTTTTTCTGAAGATATCAGGGCAACAGAGAGTTGTTGATAGTTTGATGCCGCTCCTTCAGGAAGAATTTGATCCTGCAGTAAAAGCAGACCGATTCGCTCAAATGGGTATGGCGTATTATTATCAATATGTCCATATGGATAGCGTATTTCATTACAGTAATCGGTCTTATGAAATCGCCTTAGCTCATGGGCTTCCAAAAAAACAAGGACGTGCTATTTTCCAAGTAGGGCTTGCCTATAGTTTTTTGGGAAACTATGAGGAAGCTATATCGTCTTACAAACAATCAATTGCTTTGTTGGAACCGTTCAATTTGGACGAACAAATTGGATCCGCATATAACAATATTGGCGGTACTTACTTCGAAATGGCCAACTATGAAAAAGCAATTGAGAATTATGAACAGGCTTTGGAGGTCGCTGTGACTATGAAAGATACCATTTCCATTGGGATTGATAACATGAACATTGGAGAGGCCTACTACAAAATGGGGATGTTATTGCCGGCAAGAGAAAAATTAGAAGCCGCTCTCGCTATTCTGAAGTTAACAAATTATGACCCCCCAACGGGACATTTGTTTTATGCTAGAATACTAGACGCACTTGGAAATACACAACTTGCAGAACAAGAGTCTTTGAAATCGGTCAAGATTGCAAAAGAAAAAGGAAATTTAAAATACATTTCGGAAGCATCTAAGTTACTTTCTATGCTTTATGCTAAGAATGAAGATTTTGAGAAGGCGTATATGTTCCAGGAACAATTTACTGTCTATAGTGATAGTATAATGAAAGCAAGAGAAGCTAATGAAATTGAAAAATTACAACTCAATTTTCAGCTAAAAGAACAGAAAGATGCGGTTGCTTCACTTTCTTTAAAAAACAAATACGTAACCATTATCTATGTTTTAGTTGGCATTGGACTGTTGCTGTTAACGGTCCT
>JAHZIZ010000341.1 GCA_022601215.1 Bacteroidota bacterium | reverse complement strand
TTAGCTAATCTGTAGGCAGAAGCTACCGTAATAAGCAACCCAATTAATGGAATTAAAGAGACTTTTGTAGTGTCCCAACTCATGGTTTCAGAAATACTTGAGGCCGTTTGAATCACCTCTGTGTTCGTAGCACGTTCCAATAATTTCATCATCACAAGCCCTGGCACCAAACCACTTGTAACCATATCGGCTAAGGAATCTAATTGCAACCCTACATCACTTTGCGCTTTTAAAAGACGGGCAGCCAATCCATCGAAAAAATCAAAAAATATACCGATGAATGCAAAAATTGCAGCAGTTACCAAATCCCCAGAGACTGCAAATAAAACGGCAACACAGCCTGACAAAAGGTTGAGAGAGGTAATGGCATTTGGAATCTGTTTTATCATAAAAACGATTGGTTTATGTAAAAATAACAAAGTATTTTCGTCTACCTAAAAGAAAACACAATATGTAAGTGAAATAATAGTTTAGTATTGTGTAAAATATTGAGATATTTGTTCAAAATTTATAGCTTGAAAAAGACCCTATTTGTTGTTTGCTTATTCATTACCACTGCCCTTTTTGCGCAGACTGCCAAGTATTCCAATGAATTTTTAAACATTGGTGTAGATGCCGGGTCCTTTGGGATGGCCAATGCAGTAGTTGCAAACACAGGTGATGTGAATTCGGGCTATTGGAATCCAGCGGGTTTATTAGAATTAGAAGACAATCAACTTTCTTTAATGCATGCCTCCTACTTCGCAAACATCGCAAATTATGACTATGCAGCCTTTGCAATGCCATTGGACAAAAACAGTGCGGTAGGGATTTCGATAATCCGCTTTGGCGTGGATGACATCTTAAATACCACCCAATTAATAGACGATCAAGGAAATATTGACTACAACAGAATAAGTCTATTCTCAACTGCGGATTATGGTGTTACTTTCTCCTATGCAAGACACTTGCCTTTGGACGGCCTTCGCTTTGGAATTAATGCTAAAGTAGTACGACGTATTATTGGTGATTTTGCATCATCGTGGGGGTTTGGTCTTGATGCAGGAGTTAAATTCGAAACCAAAAATGATTGGAAATTTGGCTTGATGGCGCGAGACATTACTACCACTTTTAATGCATGGAATATAGATGAAGATAAATTTGCTGAAATCCAAGGTGCTGTGGAAGGACAAAACCAAGACCTACCCGAAACTACTGAAATCACTATTCCGAAACTACAATTTGGCGTGGGTAAAGAATTCGATTTACACTCAGAATTCTCCTTACTTGCAGAGGCCGATCTAAATTTTCGTTTTGCACAAACTAATGATATTATTTCTACATCGTTTACAAGCATTACTCCAGCTATGGGTGTTCAAGGTGGATATGCAGACATCGTTTTTGTAAGAATGGGTGTAGGTAATTTTCAAAACATCACTCAATTGGATGGAAGTGAGTCTATTAGTTTTCAACCTAATATTGGTGTCGGATTCAAATACAAAGGAATTAAAGTGGATTATGCCTTGACAGACATTGGCGACCAGAGTGCTGCGTTGTATTCTAACGTATTTTCTGTTACTTTGGATTGGAGTCTATTCCGCTAGGAATTGTATTTGTCATTCAAAAAGTTGTAGATACTAGTTTTAATGCTGAAATTTAACCCTTCAAAGTACTTTTAGTGAAACGCAGCTTCTTTCTATTTCTCTCTCTCCTTTTTCTTCTGAATCACATTTCAGAAGCACAACAACTGAGCATTTCAGAAGATACCGAGATTAGCATTCTCACTATTGGGCCAGGTCCTTATCTTTATGATAAATTTGGTCATACGTCCATTAGAGTGAAGGACCCTCGTTTCGATTTAGCCTTCAATTATGGGGTTTATGACTTTAACACACCAAATTTCTACACCAAATTTGCACAGGGAAAACTGCTCTATATATTAGATGTTAGAGGATTCGATCTCTTTATAAATAGTTACCAGCGGCAAAATCGTTGGGTAAAAGAACAGGTGCTAAACCTTACTTATGCTGAAAAGAAAGAACTATTTAGCTTTTTACAAAACAATGCTAAAGAAGAAAACCGTGCCTATCTATACGACTTCTTTTACGACAACTGCGCAACGCGCCCAAGAGATGTTCTTAATGAAGTTTTGGCCAATAAGATTAGTTATGACGATAGTTATTTAGAGAAGCCATCAACCTTTAGAGAACTCATTCAAGAAAATGTACCATCAAATTCCTGGGGAAGCCTAGGTATGGACGTCGCTATTGGTGCTGTGACCGATGTACAAGCAAATGCTTGGCAGCATCAATACCTCCCTTTTTATCTTGAAAAAGCCACCCAGAATGCGAGTATTATTAGAGTCGATGGAAGTAAAATTCCCTTGGTAAAAGAAAACAATATCCTTTTTGAAAACGCTCCTATTCAGGAAAAGTCTTTGTTCTTTTTAAGTCCGTTATTCATATTTGGAATGATTGCCTTACTGATTCTTGTAGTCACATTTAGAGATTACAAGAAGCGCACCCGGAGTCGATTTATGGATGCCGCTATTTTCTTCATTACGGGGCTAATTGGAATATTTTTGACATTATTGTGGTTCGCGACAGATCATTCGACAACAGCTAACAACTACAATCTATTATGGGCATTTCCCTTTTCCATTTTGTTGACATTTGCCATTGCTAAGAAGCAACCTAAAAAGTGGGTGCAGCGTTTTGTTTTCTTTCTTATCTTAATGCTATGTCTAATGTTGGTGCATTCTATGAGTGGTGTACAACAGTTTGCTATTGGATTAATACCTTTGTTTATTGCATTGGGGATACGATATCTATATATTTCTTTTTTTCTAAAAAGAACCACGGCCTAACCTACTGTCCGCGGTAAAAAATAATTGTACTCAAGGTCTTTATTACAATGCTAATATCTAAGAAGAGGCTTCTTTTCTTAATGTAGTACAAATCGTATTGAAGTTTTTCTAAAGCATCAGCATCTGAGGTGCCATAATCGGCATTAACCTGAGCCCAACCCGTTACTCCTGGTTTCACTAAGTGTCTAA
>JAHZIZ010000340.1 GCA_022601215.1 Bacteroidota bacterium | reverse complement strand
GCTTGTAATGAAGAAAACCCAAGCAACGCTTTCGAAAACGGAAGAGGATGTAGTGTTAACAATAACTGGACTGCAGCAAATGATATTACTGTAGCAACAGGATTTGACGCTATGTTATCTTCTATTGTACCAAATATCTTTATGTCAGTTGGAGCTACTGCTACAACAGTTGATGTAACAATTTTTGAAGATGCTGGTGGATTACCAGGAACTATGATCGATCAGCAATTAGCTGTAGTGCCAACTTCACAAGTAGTTGTAGGTAGTAACTTCGGTCTTGATATTTCTGCTGTAACATTAGATCTTACACCAGTTGCTTTAGCTGGAGATGCAGCCATGGATGTACCTTACTGGGTAGCTATTCAGGTAACTACTTCAGACGGAGCAAATGCATTCTGGGAAGATACTACGGCAACGTCTATCGGAGCAGATTTAGCATTTAACGATGGAACGGGATGGATCATTCCTGGACCAGGACAAGATGGTGTATATACATATGTAGCAGATTGTACTGATATTGGTAGTGCACCTGTTGCTTGTGATGAGTCTAATCCAAGTAATGCTTTCGAAAATGGAAGAGGATGTAGTGCAAACAATAACTGGACTGCAGCAAACGATATTACTGTAGCAACAGGATTTGATGCTATGTTATCATCTATTGTACCTAACATCTTTATGTCAGTTGGAGCTACTGCTACGACTGTTGATGTAACAATTTTTGACGATGCTGCTGGTTTACCAGGAACTATGATCGATCAACAATTAGGATTAGTGCCAACTTCACAAGTTGTTGTAGGTAGTAACTTTGGTCTTGATATTTCAGAAGTAACCATCGATCTTACGCCAGTTGCTTTAGCTGGTGATGCTGGTGCAGATACTCCTTACTGGGTAGCTATCCAAGTAGTTACTTCAGATGGAGCGAATGCGTTCTGGGAAGATAGTACGGCAAGTGCTAATGGAGCAGATCTAGCATTTAACGATGGAACTGGATGGATTATTCCTGGACCAGGACAAGATGGTGTTTATACCTTTGTAGCTGAATGTACCGAGATCGGTGGCGGAGGCGGAGACTTCTGTACTGCTGGAACTTATGATGATAGAGCTGCTTTTGATGCTGAATTGGCATTGGGAACTGCTTTCTTGGAAGACTTTGGAGGCGGTCCTGCTGCAATTCAAGGTTGTGATGGACCAATCAGTGCTGCAGGAAACAGCTGTTTCCCTGCTGGAGAGATTCTAGATGGAATTGTAATTACATCTTCTACTCCAGATGAAACAGATCCTATGGTGTTTGCACCAGCTGGATTTAGTGTGAATGTTGATGATGTGGTTGGTACGAACCAATTTACATCGTATACAATTATCAACTTCCCTGACAATGATATGAATGCATTTGGTTTTGACTTACATTCATTAGTGTCTGGATCTCCAGTAGATTTAAGAATATTTGGAGCTAGTGGATTAATTGAAACTGTAACTGTAGATGTTACGAGTCAAGGTCCTGTTTTCTTCGGATACATTGCTGAAGAAATTATTACAAGTGTAGAAATGGAAGACCTTTCTGGTGCTAACGTAGAGCTTATTGCTCAGTTTGCATTTGGTAACTGTTCTACTGGACCAGTTCTTACAGAAGACGAGTGTGGTGGAGCAATTCCAGTAGCTTGTGATGATGTAGTAGTTGGTGATACTAGTGATAACACTGATACAGGTGGAAATAGTGCAGCTCCAGATGAGTGGTATTCTTTCACAGGAACAGGTTCTCCTCAAGTAGTAACTGTTTCTTTATGTGACGGTGGTACAGGATACGATTCTCGTTTAACTGTATATGATGCGTGTGATGGTAACGAAGTTGCTACTAACGATGATTCTTGTGGATTACAGTCTGAGTTATCATTCTTCTCTGATGGTACTTCTACGTACTATATCGCTGTAGAAGGATTTGGTGCTGGTGATGTTGGAGCCTTTAGTATGGCAATCACTTGTGTTGATCCTCCAGTAAATGATATGTGTGATGGCGCATTAGCTATCGCTTGTGGAGATACTTTAGCTGGAACTACATTAAATGCTACGGACGATACAGGAGCAGCTCCTGATTGTGACACTACAACAAGTGCACCTGGAGTATGGTATGTATACGAAGATACTAGTGGATTCCCATCAGATATTTTGGTATCTACTTGTAGTGCTAATACAGATTATGATACTAAGATTTCTGTGTACACAGGAGATTGTGGAGCACCACCATTAACTTGTGTTGCTGGTAACGATGATTCTGCAAACTGTACAGATTTCCAATCTGAAGTTGAATTCCAAAGTGATGGAAATACAACGTTCTACATCTTAGTTCATGGATTTAATGGAGATCAAGGAGATTTCGATATTACTATGACTTGTACCATTGTACCTCCACCAAATGACGAAATTGCAAATGCAATTGACTTAGACGAAGTTGGATGTCCATTTACAGATACTGATGTTGTTATGCCTGGAGCTACAACAGAGGATGGTAACCCTACTGACTGTAACATTGATGGTGCTAACGGAGTATGGTACAAATTAACTCCAACAGGAGATGGATTCATTAGAGGTACAGTAGGTACTCCAGCTGGAGTAACTTCAGTTACTTTCTATACAGCTCCAAACGAGTCTTCTACTGAAGATGAGCTTGTGTTAGTTGACTGGTTCGAAAACCAATGTTTCCCTAACGTAACAGCAAGAATTCCAGCTGTAGCTGGACAATCTTACTACTGTTTCGTAGTAAACTCAGGAGGTGTTACAGACATCATATTTGATGAGTGTGAAACTTTAGGAGTGGAAGAATTAGAGGCTTATGGATTTAGCTTCTATCCAAACCCAGCTGATGAAGTAATTAATCTTTCTTCTGCTGAGTTAATTGAAAGTGTTGAAGTATATAGTATCCTAGGACAGAGAGTACTTGTTCAAGATATTAATGCGACTACCTCTCAAATTAATATTTCTGCCTTGTCTCAAGGTGCTTACTTAATGCAAGTAAGTATTAATGGTCAAGTTGGAACATATAAAATTCTGAAAAAGTAGATTTTATAGTTAATTAATAAGAAGCCATCCTGGTTTTTACTGGGATGGCTTTTTTTATTGTGTATTTTTGTACCCAATGAAATTAGCGTATTCCTTTATTATTCCTGTTTACAACAGACCTCAAGAGGTAAGAGAACTTCTCCAAAGCTTTTTGGATATTGATTTTAATGAGCCTTTTGAAATTGTACTCATTGAAGATGGTTCAACAGAAACCTCCGAAACTATAGTACAAGACTTTGCAAATAAGTTATCCATTTCCTATTTCTATAAAGAGAATTCGGGCCCTGGAGATTCCAGAAATTATGGAATGAGAAAAGCCCAAGGGAATTACTTCATTGTTTTAGACTCAGATTGCTTAGTACCTCCTCATTATTTAAATACGGTTCATGCCTATTTAAAAATGAACTATGTAGATTGTTTTGGTGGAGCAGATGCAGCACATGAGAGTTTTACACCTTTACAGAAGGCTATCAATTACACCATGACATCGTTTTTAACAACTGGAGGGATACGAGGAAGTGAAAAAAGTGTAAATAAATTTGAACCAAGAAGTTTTAATATGGGAATCTCTAAACAAGCTTTTGAAAGCACAAAGGGATTCGCAAAAATACATCCAGGAGAAGACCCCGACCTTTCTCAACGTATTGAAAAGGCAGGTTTTACTACTAGTTTTATACCTAATGCCTTCGTATACCATAAAAGGAGAATCTCATGGAATAAATTTTATATACAGGTCAAGAAATTTGGAGCCGTAAGGCCAATATTAAATAGTTGGCACCCAAATTCTGCCAAGATTACCTATTGGTTTCCTTTCTTTTTTGTCTTATTTACAGTGACTTCTTCAGTATTTGCAATGCTCTTTCATTGGATGATGATTCTTCCTTTACTAGTTTATATTGTTTTAATTGCAATTGACGCAACACTTAGGAATAAAAGTGTCGTTATAGGTACTCTTGCTGTATTTGCAGTGTTTATACAATTTTTTGGCTACGGAATGGCCTTTTTTAAATCTTCAATCTATATTGGTTTGCTAAAGAAAGACCCTGAAAAACAATTCCCTCATTTATTTTTTAAGTAATTTTAGTGGATGAGCCAACCGAAAGCTACATACATGACTTCTAAACTTAAGTCATTTTTATTTTTTTTACTCCTATCCATAATTTTTTGGACGCTGACAAAATTTTCTAAGGAGTCCAATAATATTATACCCACATCCATCGTATATACCAATATTCCAGAATCATCTTCAATAACCGATTCGTCGGTTAACGAACTTTCCTTTGGTGCATTTATTAATGGCTTTCAGTCATTATCCTATAAATTTAACAATCCCACACTCACAATTGATGTCTCTAAATACTATGAAACAGGGGATACCTTAATTTTTATTTCCGATTTAGAAATTAGTAAGATGATTAATAGTCAGATAGATGATAAGTTAAAGGTGGAAAGTCTATCGGTCGAAGAGCTTGTCATTGGATTGGATGCCATGCTGTCTAAAAAAGTCCCTATTCAATTAAAAACAGATGTTTCATATAAAGAAGGATTCTGGTCACTCGGTAATTTTATAGTCACTCCAGATTCAGTGACAGTATTTGGACCATCAGAAATTATAAATACCATCACAGAAATAACGACCGAGGAGTTGGTTGCGAAGAATGTTTCAGAAAAAATTGAAAATCAATTAAACCTAAAGGTTCCTGAAAAAATCTTTGTCTCACAAGAACAAGTAGAAGTGAAAGTGAACGTGGATGAGTTCACACAGAAAAAAGTGATTGTTCCAATTATATTGCAAAATGTGCCAGAAGATACTGCCTTTAAATTATTACCAGAAAAATTAGAGTTGACTTTTAATGTGTCTGTCCATCAATTTAACGATATCACAGCCAATGACTTTATGGTGGCCTGTGATATTACAAGTTTGACTAATGGGGTCAATTTTATGGTGCCTAAAGTTATTAAACAACCTGAAAATATTCACCAGTTAGAACTGGCCACTAAGAAGATAGAATACCTAATATTTAAATAATTTGAAAATCATTGGACTTACGGGTGGAATCGGGAGCGGAAAATCTACCGTTGCTAAGATGTTTAGTGCTCTTGGAGTACCTGTTTATATTGCAGATGTAGAAGCTAAAGCTTTGACTAATAGATCTAAAGTGATACGACGTAAGTTGATTGCCCTGTTAGGGGAGGAGGCTTATTCAGAGGAAGGCCTTAATAAACATTATGTGGCTAATCTAATCTTTAAAGATAGTCAGCTGTTGGCCCAGGTAAATGCTATTATTCATCCCAAGGTTGCACAGCACTTTAAACGTTGGGTTAAAAAACAGGAGGGACCTTACGTTATTAAAGAAGTAGCCATTCTCTTTGAACATGGAGGTGAAAAAGACTGTGATGCTGTCTTACTAGTTACTGCTCCTAAGAAACTGCGCGTTGAGCGTGTGTTAATGCGGGATAAAACAACGGCAATAGATCTTGCGAATAGGATGAAGCATCAATGGAGTGATGAGCGAAAACTACCTCTGGCCGACTTCCACATTGAAAACATAGAAATGGAGGCAACCAAAGCGGCAGTGAAAGAAATTCATAACACCTTATCTCAGTAGCCAATACCTTACTATTACTTCGTTTGTTAACTTTTGGTTAAACAGCCTAAGCGCTAAATGTTAAAATCTTAATTTTGATGAATGAACAAAAAGCTGTTTGCCCTACTTATTGGCTCTATGACCTTATCGTTATTAGGGATTATTTTTGTTCAAGGTTATTGGATTAACAATGCCTATAAGACAAAGGAAGATCAATTTACATTTAATGTGATGCAAGTCTTAACAGATGTCTCTAAAGGAGTTCAACTTAGAGAGATTGACGATTATTATACCCTTTATAGCGGGTTGGCAGATAGTTTAGATACTCCGCAGCATGTTAGTTTTAGCGAGTTGGTGTACCGAATAGTCAATGAGGATAAAAATGAGACTATAATTTTTTCGGATGGAATCATTGAGGAAGATTACAAGTTGTCGGCGGGATTCTTTGATACTGAAATAGATAGCATCCCTTTTAAGAGGATTACCAATAAACAAAAAACTACAAAAATAATAGGAGGCCTGGATGGGCAGAGTTTTACTAGCCAAACTCAGGTGAATT
>JAHZIZ010000339.1 GCA_022601215.1 Bacteroidota bacterium | reverse complement strand
TTGGTCTACGTCTGGTCGCTCTTCTCGATCTACTTTTACAGAAACAAAATGATTGTTCATCACAGCGGCTACCGTTGAATCTTCAAAACTTTCTCTTTCCATAACATGACACCAGTGACAAGCAGCATAGCCAACACTAACAATCATGAGCTTATTCTCTTTTTTGGCAAGATCCAGTGTAGTTCGATTCCAAGGTTTCCAATCTACAGGGTTATGAGCGTGCTGCAGAAGATAAGGGCTGGTCTCATGAATGAGTTCGTTCGTGTACTTATGGGATTTCACAGGGTCTTTTTTTAAATTGGAACAGGATGCAGATAGTATCACTAGCGCAAGAACATATAATCTATACATATCAATAAGGGTGTAAAACAAAAATACGCTTTCGAGATCTCAAAAGCGTATTTTTAATAGGATAGAAGTGTATTATTTTACTTCAAAAGTGATTTTTACATTAACCCTAAACTCAGTAACATCATCACCATTTACAATTGCACTTTGCTCATTTACATATACGGATCGGATTTGCTTTACGCTTTTTGCCGCATGTTTTACCGCCTTTCGAGTTGCATCTTCCCAACTTTTATCCGAGTTTGCTAACACTTCAATTACTTTTAAAACTGCCATTTTTTGTATTTTTTAAATTAGTCATTGAAAGGTAGTGAATAATATGGTTATCGACAAGTGCTAGCCATTAACAGCCTCTACGTTCATCACCTTACCTTGAAGCATATCTTTTAGCATGGTTTCAATACCATTTTTTAAGGTAACAGTGGCCGAAGGACATCCACTACAGGCGCCTTGTAAAATAACACGAACTGTTTTTGTTTCTTCATTAAAAGAATCGAAAGCAATATGACCTCCATCGCTGGCAACCGCCGGCCGAACGTATTCATCAAGAATAGAGACAATTTCCTTCTCGATATCAGTAATAGGTCCTCTTTCTATCTTGGTGTTTTCAATCGCTTGCGGTGCAGAAACTTCTTCCTTCTGAAGAATAGCGTCACTCAGAATTGATTTCCCATCTTCTATATATATTCTTATGAATTCTCTTAGTTCTAAAGAGATTTCTTGCCATTCGGCCATATTGTATTTGGCAATAGACACGTAGTTAGCGCTAATAAAAACTTCTTTTACAAACGGAAAGCTAAAAAGCTCGCGCGCTAAAGGAGCATCTGCGGTATCATCGATAGACTTAAATTCAAATGTGCCATCCGCTAAGGGTTTGTTAGCTACAAATTTCATCACTCCAGGATTGGGTGTGCTTTCCGCATATACGGTTACGGGTACTTTTTGAGCTGTTTCGCTAGAAACAATCACAGGCTCTCCACTCTCAAGGTATTCAGAGATAGAGGCAGCAACTTCGTCCTGTACGGTCTCCCATCCCACAATATTGTACTTCTCAATGGCAATAAAATTTTGAGAGATATACACTGTTTTAACAAAGGGTAGATGAAAAAGTTGTTGCGCAATCGGGCTTGGTTTAGCTTCTTCAATATTCTTGAATTCATAGCTATTTGCTTGAGTTAAGAAGGAATTGGCAATAAACTTAACAATGTTATCGTTGTTAGTGGGTTGAATCTTGATGTTAAAATCTGACATTTATCTCATTTTTTTGCAAAATTAGGAAAGAAAACCAATGTATTCAATATATTTGGCAACTTAACACCTACTTATGAACAAAACTTTACTCCTCCTGTTCTTTTTGGCATCTGCCGTAGGGTATTCTCAAATCACAATTGATGAGACACTTACTACACAACAATTGGTAGAGGACATTCTTATTGATAGTCCTTGTGCCCAAGTTTCTCTGTTTACACAGAGCACGGGGACCGATTTTAGTGATGTAAATGGTATAGCAGCCTTTGATGCAAATGGATCAGGCTTTCCTTTTGCAGCCGGTGTAGTTTTGTCGAGTGGAAATGTTGCAAGTGCACCAGGTCCAAATACATCTTTGTTGAGTGAAGGTGGTGCAGGTTGGCCAGGTGATGCAGATCTTGAGGCCGCTACAACTGCTACAAATACAAATAACGCCTCATTTATACAGTTTAACTTCGTGCCATTGATTTCGAATATTAGTTTCGATTTTATTATGGCTTCAGAAGAATACAATGATAATTTCGAATGTACGTTTTCTGACGCTTTCGCTTTCATACTTACGGATAATGTTACCGGAGTGACGCAAAATCTAGCCGTACTCCCAGGTACTACAACACCTATTGAAGTTACCAATATTCGTTATGAAGTAATTGGTCAATGTCCGGCAGTTAATGAGATTTATTTCGGACAATATAATTTCCAACCTGTTGCCAACCCTGCGGCCCCAACTGTTCCTGCAGCTGGTGCGCCTATTAATTTCAACGGCCAGACAGTGGAGCTTACTGCAATGGGGAATGTTGTACCAGGAAATGACTATACAATAAAACTTGTAGTAGCGGATGAATCTGATACCGCTTATGATATTTCTGTTTACCTAGAAGCAGGTTCTTTTAACATTGGTGTGGATTTAGGTCCAGACGCA
>JAHZIZ010000338.1 GCA_022601215.1 Bacteroidota bacterium | reverse complement strand
TCTATAAATTCTATATTCCCTTCGGCATCATTTACATTGGTCCCTTGCATATCCATAATCACTCTCCCAGTAAATATGGAAATGCTATCTCGCTTAAAAAGATTTAATTTATTGAGTTCGGCATATTCAATATTAGCCTCAAAATCATACTGATTAAACTTCTTGGAGATATCAACCAAGCCATTAAACTCAAGCTTCAAATTAGGGTCATCAATTCTTAATCGTCCATTAAAAATAGGATCTTTTAAATTACCCGACACATCAATATCTCGATACGTATAGCCTTCAAAATTAAAGGTTCCAACATTACCATGAATTTTGGTGTTTACGGTCTTAGAAGTAAAGCCTCTACCGTCGATAGAAACATCGGCATCTACTAAACCAAAGGAATTAGAGTTCGTTAATTTCGACAAATCGAAATTGGACAATAGGACATTTCCACTATAGAAAGCATTATCAAAATTATGAATGTTACCTAATTCTAAATCAACATCGGCCGTACCTAAATCACTTATAAGAACAGAATCCGTTGTTAAAAAATCATCTTCTAGCGTAGAATTTCCAGTAAGTCGAAACTCACCAAAAGACTTAAGCTCATCGGGAAGTTCATTTCCTAATAAATTTGGTAGAATTCGTCGTAAGTCATAATAGTTCGTACTTATGCGATGGTTACGACCACTAATAACGTAGGGGGCATCATTTAATAAATTCTTAAAAGAATATGCTCCTGTTAGTCTGGAATTACCATACGAAAGTTGTCCGTTTTTAAAGGTAAAATCATTTAGAGTTCCATAGACCATCCCTTCTATATCAATATTAATGTTGGGACCAAACTCATTATAAAAACCGTTGAGGTCATTGGTAGAAACCGCAGTGTTCTCTAGGTTCGCATCAATAATCACTTTATTATTGAAATCAGACAACCCTTCCTCTCCATAACGAAGTACCACCAATCCATTAATAAACGAATACTCGGTTTCTAATGCTAAATCCTCAAAGGTTAATGCCTCTGGTGTGTAGGAGAAATCAGCTTGTAGTTTTTGTACTGAAAAACCCCTAGCGGCGTCCAAAGTCAATGAATTTACTTGCCCAGCAACATTCGGACCCGTCACCGAGAAATTAGTGGCATCCAAATACACGTGCTCGAAATTTATAATTTCAGGAGTATCTAAATTTTCATCAGTTAGGACCACTTGCGTATTGTACAGATATACATCCTCGCTAACCATAAGAAAAGGATTCCCACTGGGTGGTTCTCCCGTCTCAAATTTATCTGTAAACACTAAAAGGTTGTCATCCTTTTCACCTTTATAAGTTTTGATATTAAGTATGGCATTTGTGAGTTCTATGAAGCCAAAATCCAAATCTCCTTCGGTGAGTCTCTTTACACTTAAAATACTAGTTTGTATTTCTTCCGCATAAATCAATGTATCTAGATGGTGGTCTCTAATTAGGGTCCCTCGAATATCGACTTCCCCTTTCCAATTGAGGCCTAATCGTTCAATATTGATGTCGGTCCCAAAATCATTATTGAGACGAGTAGTCACTTTTTTAGCTACCACAGTTTGAACGGCAGGTATCGAAAAAACAATAATCACCAACAACACCAGGAACAATAGGATCGCTAGGATGCGTAATATTATTTTTCTAAGTTTTTTGATACGATTTTAAAGTTTTAATTTTACACCCAATAAACGTGCCTAAATTTATGACAACAGACTGCTATATTCTTGGGATTGAATCTTCATGTGATGACACTGCAGCCGCTGTAATTAACAACGGTGTGGTCTTGTCGACTATTGTTGCTACCCAAAAAATACACGAAGAATATGGCGGGGTGGTACCAGAACTCGCCTCAAGGGCTCATCAACAAAATATTGTTCCTGTGGTGCACCAAGCACTTCGCAAAGCAAATATCGACAAAAAAGACTTAAAAGCCATTGCTTTTACAAGAGGGCCTGGACTTATGGGTTCCTTATTGGTAGGTACTTCATTTTCAAAGTCTTTCGCCCTTGGTTTGGGCATTCCATTGATTGATGTGAACCATATGCAAGCGCACATATTAGCGCATTTTATAAAGGCTGAAGGACAGGAGGCACCAAACTTCCCTTTTATTGCAATGACTATCAGTGGCGGACATACGCAAATTGTAAAAGTTACTTCGTATTTTGAAATGGAAGTGATTGGACAAACTATTGATGATGCAGTAGGAGAAGCTTTTGATAAAGCTGCCAAAATACTTGGGCTTCCCTATCCCGGAGGTCCTCTCGTAGATAAATATGCTCAACAAGGTAACCCGAAGGCATTTACATTTCCTAAACCAAAAGTCGCTCCGCTTGATTTCAGTTTTAGCGGTCTCAAGACAGCGGTTCTATATTTTGTAGAAAGAGAAACCGCCAAAAATCCTAATTTTGTGGCTGAAAACTTAGCAGATATTTGTGCGAGTCTTCAGTATACGATCGTAGACTATTTAATGGACAAACTGAAGAATGCCGTATCACAAACGGGAATTAAGGAAATTGCTATTGGTGGTGGTGTATCTGCTAATAGCGGAATCCGAAGGGCCTTAGTAGACGCAGAGACAAAATACGGGTGGAAAACCCACATTCCAAAATTCGAGTATTGTACGGATAACGCAGCCATGATTGCCATGGTGGGAGAATTAAAATACAAAGAGAAATTGTTCGCAACTTCAGATGTGATTGCAAGTGCTCGCATGAAGTTTTAAGAAATATGAATTTATTCTACCATCCAAATATCACTACCGCCGATACAGAAATTCGTTTCGAAAAGGAAGAAAGTAGGCATATTACAAAGGTACTTAGGAGATCTAAAGGAGATCTACTTCACATTACCAATGGAAACGGACAATTCTTTATTGCAAAACTTACTAGTGTAACTCCAAAACAAAGTATCGCAACTATTTTGGAAACTAGCACAGCTCCTCACCTTCCTTACCGACTCCATATGGCTGTGGCGCCAACCAAGAATAACGACCGTTTTGAATGGTTTTTAGAAAAAGCCACGGAAATTGGCATCCATAAAATCACCCCAATCTTTTGTGATCATAGTGAACGGAAAGTGATTAAACCGGAACGCTTTGACAAAATAATAGAAAGTGCGATGAAGCAATCCTTAAAAGCTTACAAACCGATACTTTCGGAAGCGCTATCGTTTAAAGAATTTATCGAATCAGAAAAGAAAACCACGGGTCTTAAATGTATTGCTCATTGTGAAGAAGGTGCGAAGGCTATGTTGAAGGAGTTTATCCCACTGCCGCAGGAAGTACTAATTCTTATAGGTCCAGAAGGAGACTTTTCCACCCAAGAGATTGAGCTAGCACTTTCAAATGACTTTAGTGCCATTAGTCTTGGACAGAGTAGACTGCGAACAGAAACAGCCGCTATTGTCGCCTGTCATTCCATTTCTCACATTAACCAATAAACGGATTGCACTTTGTCAGAATTTTCTTGTCTTTGAACGAAAACCCATATGCCGATTACCGATGAATTTGGTTTTTCGTCGATAAATTGTATATTGCACATCCCGAATCTTACTATCAACTT
>JAHZIZ010000337.1 GCA_022601215.1 Bacteroidota bacterium | reverse complement strand
CCTTGCCTAACAAAATCACCGACTCTTGACTTTCGAGATTTCATATGAAGATACTGAGTTTCATAAGTGCCATTATGTTTTATTTTCACATAATTTCCATTTCCTCCTCGTCGTTCCGATTTTGTAACGGTACCATCCGCCGTTGCCAAAATTGGAGTTCCAACTGGAGCGGCAAAATCCGTTCCCTTGTGCGGACGCAACTTGTAACCGTAATAGGCTATTCGTCTTTTCAAATTATACCGAGAGGAAATCCTACTAAACTTCACAGGAGCTTTCAAAAAAGCTCTACGAAGGTTATTTGCTTCTTCATCATAAAAATCAGCCACAGTATTGGTGCTATCCGCTTTAGGTTCATAGTTAAAAGCATATAACGGCCTCCCTTTATGTTCAAAGTACACGGCTTTGATATCATGCAAACCAGCAGGAATTGTATCATTAATATACTTTTCAGTATACACAACTCTAAAATTATCCCCGCCTTGTAAGGCAAAGAAGTTAATCGTCCAAGCATAGATATTTGCCAATCGCTCTGTCATGTACGGACTAAGGTTATTTTCGGACATAGTCTGTGAGAGTGAACTTGTAATAATCCCAGAAGCTTCTTTTTCTATAAAGGTAACTGGTTTCTTTTCTGTAAATACCGCAATGCTATCCCGTAAGTCTATAACAGCATAATCAACTTTATTCTTTTCGTATATGAAGACCTGCGTTTGATTTAACGTATCCTTAGAGTTGAGCAGAACATATGGTTTCCCAACCACCATTCTGCGTACATCGAAACTATCTTTAAAAACCGTTGCTACTTCAAAAATTTTGTTTTGTGCAACTCCATTTGCATCCAATATACCCCCAAAGGTATCTCCATTTCGAATGGTATCTCTTACTACGTTAAAATCATTAAGTGTATACCCATATTCTCTATGGATAATAGGTGCAGCTTCCTCTATGGCGTCTTCAATTGTTTCAACGTCGTCCTTTGGATTTTCGCAAGCTGCAAAAAATAGGAGGAACAAGGGGATAAATAATAAGTACTTCACAACATTGTTTTTCTAGACGTCTTGCCCCCAATTTTCGATTTCTTGAGGTGTCCAAACAGACGGGAAAAAGATTCTTTTTTGATACTTAGGGAGCATGTATTTTGCCCAATCACTTCCACCAGTTGCTTCTTCTGGTTCCTTTCCATGATTTAAATACTTTGTCGCTGTATTGTAATGAGCCATTACCCAAGTAACATTGACCGTATAGTCATAATGTCGCATTGAGGCTATTAGCTTAGGATCTTCCTGTACGTCTTTTGGTAAACTTTTAAATTTCGCATACAAATTTATGGTATTATATTCTTTTGTGAAGGCTATAAACTCATTTTTATATTGCTCTTCAAAAGCCGAAAGAAGATAACTCTTCTTTCCCGTCTTAAAGTTTTTGCCTGCGGCTTGCCAGTATAAATGCTCTAAAGCGTGCTCATAGGGCGTATTTCTATCTATAGAGTCTCTAAAACGAGCATCGATTAAGTTGATTAAGTCTGTAGAGGCAAATTCAATTTTTCGGTATTGTGCACTTTGAAACCCACTTGCCGGAGTTAGTGTATTCCTGAACTGAAGATATTGTTCAACTTCCATACCTTCAGACATGATATTAAAGGACGAAGTTAACATATCGAAATATCGACTAATGCGCATGAGTCGTTCAGAAAAAAACTTGGCGGTTAAGTCGTGGTGATGAGATACTTGTTGTATTTCCCAGAGAATCATTTTAAAAAGTAACTCGTTGATTTGATGATACATTATAAATACCATCTCATCTGGAAAAGTCGTGCGCTGCACTTGAAGATTTAATAGGGCTTCTGTCTGAATGTAATCCCAATACGTAATTGGTTCTCCGTATAACAGCCCTTCTAAATGCGTATCCAAATCTTGGTCTATCGCATCGTATTTATTTTTGAGTTGTTCTAGTAGTTTTTTGGTTTCTGGTTGTATTTCCATGGTTAATCCACGTGTATTTTAAATGAATTTTTTAATCCTTTAAATTCTGTTAGTGATGCCTTTAAAGAGCCTACAGCTAGATCCGCTTTGATTAATACTGGCATTTTATTGGCGTCATCAGACACCCAAACGGTCAAACTTTCTTTCTCTTTGAAAACCCTCCCCGATTGCACGTAGGGACGAAACTTAAGGGTAGGAATTTTTCCAAATTTAGTGCGAATCACCTCATTGCCAAGGTACTTTAAACGAAACTTATAATTTTCTTTGTCAAAAAACATATTAATATCAATAGTATCTCCTATCTCAAGTGAACTTACATCCAAGTGATTTCTCAAATAGTAAAATGCTGAAACCATGTCCTGTGCATCCTCCGGAAAGGTAACCCAGTCTTTCGTATCCTTTTCCTTATTATGCACCAAAGCTCTTCCATTGCCGTGATCGAAGTCTATTTGTATATCCTTGGTGTAACCACCCTCATTAATATTTCGGATAAAACGATACGGTATATCTTTGTCCTTATCTATATAGGACTGATAATCATCCTCAACCTTAAAAAATGCTCTAGACAAACCCGTTGTTTTACCATAACCTTTAATATGGTGAACTTCCTTGCCTCCTAGCACTTCGTCATTAACTTCTAGCGTAGCATATCCTGCAGTAACGAAGCCATAGTGTATTCGAAACTTAAACCATTCTCCGTCTTTGTAGGCTTTTTCTTGGGCATGCACACTACCCAAGCTAAACAATAATAGTATGTAGGTTAGTAATTTCATAGATTTCTATTTTGAGGTCAACACCCTACCTTTTACAAGGACTGTTCCAAAAAACAAAGGTTTACCTTCTTTGACGATAAACCCTTGTTAATGTTACGTTTTAAAGAGTTCCTCTTCTCGCTTGTTGACGCTCGATTGCCTCAAAAAGGGCTTTAAAATTCCCAACACCAAAAGACTGTGCACCCTTTCGTTGGATTATTTCGATAAACATGGTAGGCCTGTCAAGCACATTGTTGGTGAATAATTGCAATAAATAACCTTCCTCATCTCGATCTATTAAAATTCCGTGTTTTTTTAACACTTCCACATCTTCGTCAATTTCGCCTACACGTTCTAAAATATCATCATAATAAGTGTCCGGAACGTATAAAAATTCCACACCTCGATCGCGCATGGCGGAAACGGTAGCTACAATATCATCGGTGGCCAATGCCAAGTGCTGTACCCCAGCTCCGTTATAAAAATCTAAATATTCTTCAATCTGAGATTTCTTTTCTGCCTCTGCTGGCTCATTAATTGGGAATTTTATTCGGCCATTCCCATTACTCATCACCTTACTCATTAATGCTGTAAACTCTGTCGAAATATCGTCATCTGCGAACGATATAATTTGAGCAAACCCCATAACTTCAGCATAAAACTTACACCAAATATTCATTTCATCCCATCCAACATTGCCAACTATATGATCTATAAATTTTAGGCCAACAGGCGCTGGATTATAATGAGATTCCCATTTTTCGTATCCAGGTAAAAAGATACCGTTATAGTTTTTTCGTTCTACAAAAATATGTACCGTTTCTCCATAGGTGTAAATTCCAGAGCGCACTACATGTCCGTGTTCGTCTTCTTCTTTAGTAGGTTGCATATAAGGTTTAGCGCCCCGCTTGGTCGTTTCTTCAAATGCTTTTGTGGCATCATCAACCCAAAGTGCGATAACTTTTGCCGCATCACCATGTTCATTTATATGTCTGTTAAGATCTCCCCCTTTGTTCAAAGGTGTGGTTAAGACTAACCTAATTTTATCTTGTTTTAACACATACGACACTCGATCCTTCAGCCCTGTTTCTAAGCCAGCATAAGCTTCGGACTGGAATCCGAAGGCTGTCTTATAATAGTGGGCTGCTTGTTTGGCATTGCCCACATATAATTCTACGTAATCTGTGCCCAAAAGCGGTAGAAAATCCTCTGCATCACTAAAGAGTTTTTTTAAACCGTATTCTGTATTCTGTAAATCTTTTAAGTTTTTTATTTCTCTTGCCATTGTTCTAAATTTTAAGGTAATTATTCTAATTCATCAAAGGTTACATGAAGCTAGATATAAATTCACATTTATTCCTCAATCATGCACAACCTAACAAACCAAACTATTACCACATGGCCCTACCATGAGGGGTACTCTCTAAATTCTTCATTATTCTTCTAACCAACTTTGAAAATATGAATCATCTGCAATTTTCATTGCCTCTTCAGTTACCATTAACGGTTTAAAGGTATCTACCATTACTGCTAACTCGTCCGTTTGTGTTTGACCAATACTTCGTTCTGTTGCGCCCGGATGGGGTCCGTGTGGGATTCCAGCCGGGTGCAAAGAGATATGGCCGGCATCGATATCATTTCTACTCATGAAATCTCCGTCTACATAATATAACACCTCATCACTATCTATATTACTGTGATTATAAGGTGCCGGAATACTATCTGGATGGTAATCGTATAATCTTGGCACAAAACTACAGATAACAAAAGCATCAGTTTCAAAAGTCTGGTGTACTGGAGGAGGTTGGTGAATACGTCCAGTAATTGGCTCAAAATCATGAATGGAAAAGGCATACGGAAAATTGTAGCCATCATAGCCTACCACGTCAAAAGGGTGTGTAGCATATACCATGTCGATAATTTCGTCGTTCTTTTTAATCTTGATTAAGAACTCCCCTTTTTCGTCATGTGTTTCTAATTCTTGAGGTTTTCTTATATCCCGTTCACAAAAAGGAGAATGCTCTAACAACTGTCCAAACCAATTTCGATATCGTTTTGGTGTATAGATAGGTCTTCGAGATTCAACAATAAACAATCTATTATCTTCATTGTCAAATTGCAATTTATAAATCATACCTCTTGGAACAAGAAGATAATCTCCATATTTAAAATCGAGATTTCCCATATGGGTTCTAAGTTTCCCGGTCCCTTTATGGATAAAGATCAACTCATCCGCATCCGTATTTTTGTAAAAATAGTCGTCTTGGGATTGCTTAGGAGCCGATAAAATGATATTACAATCACTATTGGTGAGTACAATTTTCCTACTCTGCAAATAGTCGTTTTCGGGTGGTACTTGAAATCCCCTGAAACGGTAGGATTGCATATTGGTGGTCTTAGCAACTTTTGGAGCTACACTGTATTGTCCTTTGATGGCTTTTACCTGTGTGGGACGGTGTTCATGATAGAGATTGCTATACATTCCATCGAAACCAATAGTTCCGAATAACTGTTCTGCATATAGACTTCCATCAGGTTTTCTAAATTGAGTATGTCTTTTAGGAGGTATTTTTCCTAGCTTATGATAAAATGGCATGGTAGTAAATTTACGTTAGTACTTGTTTTTCAGCAAAAAAGAAGCGTACTATTCTGGATTTCTTTTTACAAGAAACTTAAGGAGAAGTAACAAATATTTCCAAGTTTTTATTGCCATACTACAAATATCGGAAAAAATGTGGTGCCTCCGTAGATTTTTTAAAATCGGAAGCCAACATTCACATACCATTCATTGGTATTACGCTCAGGGGAATGTGAATACTTTAATTCTACAGGACCCAAAATCGTTTCTAATCCATACCCTAATGCAAAACCACTATAATCAATTCCATCTATCCATTCACCCGTTTCAAACAACATATCACCAATATTGGCAATATTGGCGGCTAAAGAAATATGGTGTTTTTTAAACAACTCATAATCCAACGTAAAACTAGTTTTTAAATACGTGTCCCCACGCAAACTCAAACTTTCGTATCCGTAAAACGGAATAATATTATTTAGAGGTTTATAGCCGTAACCTCCTAAAAAGAAATCCAATGTCTTTGTATTTCTGTCTCCTACTTTTAAGCCGCCTTCCGAAAAAATAAGAGCTGAAAATTTTGGAGTGAACGAGTATGCATATCCCATCTGGGCCTTTGCGATTCCGAAAGTGTCAAAATCTTCGTTACCTCCTTCTCCAAAGAGATACCAATGAAAGTCCCCTTCAAAAAACACTCCTTTTTTCGGAAAGTATTTATTATCAAAACTATCGTATTTGAGCAGACCGTAGGAACTGTAATAATTGGTATCCTCAAAAATAGTCCTAGGGTTATTATTCTCATCAATCCCTATTGTTTCTGATATGTTTCGCAGCCATTTGTGTTCCGCTCCTAATCGTAACATAAAACGTCGCTGAAATACCGTTTGCGCAAATAGTTGATTGGTAAAATCTGAATACTCCAAATTAATTTCATTTACCTGAATACCTTCAGGAAT
>JAHZIZ010000336.1 GCA_022601215.1 Bacteroidota bacterium | reverse complement strand
TTTTTAGTTTCTTTTGCGGTAAGAACAGTCCCTGATTCTTCCTTTTCAATTAGTTTAGAAAGTCGTCCAGCATACTTAATCTCTTCTCTACTAATTTTATCTTGTATGATATCATATAAGTCAAAGACCTCTTGAATGTCCTTTCCATTGCCTTCAAACAGATCTTTCGCAAGAGAAAAATATGTATATAAACTCTTCGGGCTTGTAAAAGTATTCTCATCTTTTTTAAATGCTGCGTCAAAAGCGTCAAACTGAGCTTGCTTAGTCCCCACACCATTGTCAAATTTTATCTGAGCAACTTTAGCCATGTTCTTTCCTACTTTACTTTTTGCAGGATAATGCATTTGCATAAGCTTAAAGTTCTCTTCTAGGTTTGTAACCTTAGATTTATCTCCACTTTTAATAAAATGCTCGAACATTTTAGCTCCATATTGGTAAGTGGCCAAACTATATTTCGGGCATTCTTTTACTACTTTGTCATAATGAGGTAAGGCAGCATCGTAATTTTTCGCTTTCGCTGGCTCAATAAATAAAGAAGCCGTGGTTACACATTCATCCATTTGTGCTACTAAGCTGCTGCTAAAAGTAAGCGCAAATACAGCGAGTAATAAAGTAACTTTCGTTTTCATCGTGTTAGTGTTTATTGTTTTAATCAAATAATCTCTTTTCAAACCATTTATCGTTTAACGATAAGCTTATAAAAGTATTGAAGAACGTTTCTTCAACTAGTCCAGAGTTCTGAGTTCCTCTCTTACCAAATTCAAATCCAAGATTCATATTTGAGAACGCTCGTCCTAGTGGTAAGCCTACTCCAAAAGATATGCCAAACTCATTTATAGCCTCATTATTAACATTGATTCCCGACTCTTCAAATCGGATACCAGCTCTGTAAACCACTCGTTTAAAGTAATCTCCATACCCATTATAGTTTGGTATATAAAAACCACCGATACGGTATTTAGCAGCATTTTCAAAAGTAACATTGGGGAGTTCAAAAGAACGGTTGGTAAAGTTACTCGTTTTTTGTGAAGTAAACTCGGCTCCAACAAACCATTTTTTTGGTTTCCCTATCCCTGCTCCGACAGTTGTTTGAGATGGAAAAGTAAAATCCGAATCCGAAACAGGTATTTCACGAATATCCCTTGGCGTTATAGCTCCAGAAGGAAGTTGCAAGATACTCGCGATCACACGCACATTTTCTGACGTAAAATTGGTTTCTGGTGTATAAGTAGCACTCGACATAAACTGGAGTTCTTCCGTCACCATGGTTTTATACATTGCTCCAAGACTAAAACTAAACCCAAAAATAGTCGATCTGTTTATCTCTTGAGATCCCAACTCAATCCCCTCTTGAGTACTGGTTGCTATATTCTCTATATTTCCGAAATTATAATTGGTATCCAAACCTATACTTAAATCTGGAGTAACTTGGTACCCTAAGGCCAGAAACACCTTATTTAACCCCCCACTACCTGTAAAATTAGTATTTACTCCATTATTTTCATTTTCAATATCATATCCCGAAGTGGTAATTGGAACCAAGCCAAAACTAGCTCCAAATTTACCCATAGGAATTCCGATAGCCAAATAGTCTAAATTAGTCGTAGTCGCATTTTGAGAGTCTTCGGAAGTTTTCAAGCTATTAAACTTATGACTTCCTGCAATGGAATAATTTACGCGTCGTAGCCCCGAAATACTCGCTGGGTTTTGTAGATTCAAGTGAATACTATCAGCATACACACTCATGCCTCCCATCGTTCTATTTTCCACAGTTCCTTTGAACTTAGTGGAACCTACTCCAAAAAAAGAGTAAGGAGATGTTGTCCCTTCCTGTGCCACTGCTAGTGCACTTGTAAACAATACAACTGCTATTATAAATTGTTTCAACATGAATCGTTGTTAAATTCTAAAATGTAATTTAAACCTTCCAATAAAAAATTGGAGTTGGCAAAGATGTCATTTTTTATGCTATCTCGCAAAAAATGAGCGTCCCCTCCTGTTAAAATCACTGTTAATTTTCCTGCCTTTTCGATATAAGCATCAATAAATCCTTCAATCTCCCTCGCAACTCCCTCAACCACACCAATATGCATGGAATTTTGAGTAGAATCTCCAATGCTGTTTTTAGGGGTTTCTGTCTCCAGTAACGGCAAATTTTCGGTGAAGACATGCATGGCCTTGTAACGCATCCTCAATCCCGGAGATATAGCACCTCCTAGGTATTCATTTTGATCCGTTAAGAAATCGTAGGTAATGCAGCTTCCGGCATCAATAACTAAAACATTTTCCTCAGGATATTGACTCGCTGCCCCACTAACCAAAGCTATCCTATCAACACCCAAAGTACTAGGCGTAGCATACAAATTAATAAATGGCACCTTTGTTTGTTGACTGAGGGTAACGAGCGGAAAATTTTGAGTGATTAGCGTTAGGTATTCTTGTTCAAAAGACCCTACCGACGACAATATGGCTTGAGAAATGTTCCTGTAAGACTCAACCAAAATCGTAAAGGCTTTTACAAAGTCTTCTCGTTTGCAACGCACCTTTTTTAAAAGAGCGCCTTTCTCAAAGACAGCCATTTTTACGAAGGTATTTCCTACGTCTATTATTAAATTCATATAAGAAAATGAGGGCTAAAAATACAACTTGCTTTAGTACCCTATTGTTAACGAGGTATTAAAGTGAATAAAAGTCTACATTTTAAATGATCAGATCAACAAAATTAATGCGTATTACAACCTTCACATTACTGCTGTTTCATTTTTTATTGCAGTATCTCTAGGAAATAACCTCCTAAGACTCTGTAATAAAAAAGCCCAAAACTTTCGTTTCGGGCTTTCGATTAAAGTGGTGCCTCCAGGAATCGAACCAGGGACACATGGATTTTCAGTCCATTGCTCTACCAACTGAGCTAAGGCACCTTCCACAGACTAGGGTCTGTACCCTCCAATACTTAAACAACGTTTTCTGCATAGGAGGGTGCAAATATATATCTATTTTAGGTTTTCCAAAACAGAATCGTAAAAAAATAACTGGATTATTTTAAAAAGATCTAAAACGATCTTACTCTGAGTAAATTATCATTTTTATATCCGTAGCAATTATATAGTACTATGTTATAATTTTAATTGCTATTTATTGATAGTAGATTACTGGTTTCCTCTTTGGTGACCAAACAATTAGCACCTTCTTTAGAGGCCACAACTGCACCGATCGCACAGGCCACAGCCAAAGCTTCCTTTGGAGTTTTTCGAAGCACTAAAAGCTGGCACACTAACGCAGCCAAAAAAGAATCTCCTGCCCCAACGGTATCTAATACGCTAACGCGGTAACCTGAATGCTCATAAAATGTATTCTCAGAGAACAATACCGCTCCATCTTCTCCTCGAGTAACACAAAGGGTTGGTGTCTTCGAAATAGTAGACAACCACTTCATTTGAGCCTGAATTCCAGATGTTGGCCCCCCTAATATCTCCGCAATTTCAAGCAACTCTTCCTCGTTCATTTTTACCACCTCAGCCAACAACATCATTTCATACACCATATCAATGTTATAATGCGGTGTTCGCAAATTGACATCGAAAATCTTCGTCCTAGCCACACCTATCAGCTTCTGCAATGTATTCCTATTAAAGGGACTGCGTGCCGCTAAGCTACCGAAAATAAAAAACGGCGTTTGTTTCACTAGATTTATCAACTCCTCAGAAATAGTGATCGCATCCCAAGCAACCGGAAGAGGGATTTCATAACTAGCATCTCCATTTTCAGAAAGATGAATAAGCACCTCCCCCGTGGCTAGTTGTTCTGTTTGCTGAATCCAATTTGTTGTCACTCCACCTTCCGCAATACGCTCCATGGCTAACACGCCTTTACGGTCCTTCCCAACACAGCTTACCACACAAGTTTCTACTCCAAAAGACTGTAGGCGTAGTGCCACATTCAAAGGAGCGCCTCCTAGCACCTCAGTCGTAGGGAAAACATCCCATAGGACTTCTCCGAAGCAAATAACTTCAGGGTTACTCATTGGTTAATTGTTTTTCTAAATCTTCAAGGGAAACTCCTTTTGTTTCAGGCATTTTAAAGACTGCCCACACTAATTGCAGCACCATCATACCTGCAAAGAAATAATAAATAAACTGCACGGTTTCCTTGAATACAACTTCCATGAGATATGGAGCTATCAGCGTAATGATAGCAGCTAACACCCAATGGGTGCTCGTCCCCCAACTCTGTCCAAAAGAACGAACTCGATTTGGAAAGATTTCTGAAATAAACACCCATATAACAGCGCCCTGACCAATGGCATGAGAGGCCACAAACAAACAGATAAAAGTAATGAGTAAGGTTGGGCTAAGATCCATCTGAAAACACAACCCTACCATAACTAAACTTACAATATATCCTATCGACCCAATAATGATCAATTGTCTTCTACCTAATCGATCAATGAGTCGGACTCCTACCAAAGTAAATATCAGATTAACCACACCGATGGCAATTGCATTAAGCAACGAATCGGAACCTCCTAAACCAGCTTGTTCCAAAATTCTTGGAGCATAATACAAAACGAAGTTAATCCCAGAAAGCTGATTGAAAAATGCAATCAAAAAACCTAACCATAAGACTCTATTGTATTTTTTCTGAAATAATTTTTCACTGCTTTTTGGCAAATTTAGATCCTGCTTTATATCGGTTAATTTCTGCTTAGCAATATTCAGATTATTATAAATAATTTGAAGTACTGAAAGGGCTTCTGCTTCATCCTTTTTCTGAAGGACCAACCATCTTGGACTGTTAGGCACTTTCAAGACCATGAGTGTATAGGCTAAAGCTGGCAAAGCCTCCACGCCTAACATCCATCGCCAGTCATTCAGGCCTCCCACTCCTTTTAACGCCCAATTGGACACAAAGGCAACGGCAATTCCGAAGACCAAACAAAATTGATACAAAGCAACCAATCGCCCTCTCTTTTCCGAAGAAGTAATCTCACTTATATAAATAGGTGCAGCTACTGAAGAGGCTCCTACTCCCACTCCTCCTATAAAACGAAAGAACGAAAATAAATCAGGATTCGGTGCCAAAGCACTACCAATCGCAGACACATAAATTAAAATCCCTATCCAGATTAAGGTCTTTTTTCGGCCCCATAATTTAGTGGGTATTCCTCCCGCA
>JAHZIZ010000335.1 GCA_022601215.1 Bacteroidota bacterium | reverse complement strand
GCAAAAAATTTGGTCTCCTAAAATAACACAGCAAACGGATATATTCCTTTCGAAATATAGATTTAATTATAATTTATATGAAAGACAACAATCTGAAGATATCGCGACGTTTAGCAAGCGAAATGTAATATTTGATTCAGGAATAGGGACCGAAGTCTCTATCGATATGAAGTCTGACAACATTCTTTCTATAGGGTATCAATATACATTAAAGGATGTTGCCTATGCGTTTTTAGATAGTGCTGAGTTGGATTTTGTTTTAGACACGGATAAGAGAGTGGAAAAGAACCATGGGGTATTTACGAATCTAAGTTATAAGAATCCGGGATTTATTGATTTCAACATTGGCGCACGGATGAATTTCTATGAAAACTTGAATGCGTTCAGATTTGAGCCAAGGCTCTATGCATACAAACAACTTAATAAGTACATAAAACTTCAGGTGACAGGAGAAATTAAGAATCAGGTGATTAGCGAAATTGACGAAACCATATTTAGCGATTTGTCCTTAGAGAATAAAATTTGGCGATTATCTGATGGTGATACTTTTCCCATCATTAATAGTTTACAACTTTCGGCGGGCATCCTTTGTAATTACCGAGGGTGGACTGCAGATACTGATGTTTATTATAAGAAAGTGAATGGTGTGACCGCCTTAGCTTTGGGGTTTTTAAACCCTTTGGATAGTCAATTTCATATTGGGGAGCAGCATGTTTTAGGTGCTGATTTTTTCGTTAAAAAAACATTCAGCCCATTTCATACTTGGTTTAGTTATTCCGTAAATAGGGTGGAGAGTAAATATGAGGGAATAAATAATGAAGAATACTTTACATCAAGTAATAGTATTTTCCACGCAGTAACCACGTCAGTGTCCTACGAAATAAAAGGGTTTCAATTAGCATTGGGGTGGAACTGGCATACGGGTAAGCCGTTTACCGAAGCTTTTGTGGTACCGACTAGTAATGATTTGTTTTTTAATGAAATAAATACAAAACGACTGCCCAATTATCACCGTTTAGACGTATCAGCAACATATAAATTTAAACCTTTCCAAAACAAGAGTATCGTAGCCAAAATCGGGTTTTCTATAAGAAACCTGTATGATAAGCAAAATCATTTGAGCAGGGAGTACGTCGGTAACAATAACTTGAATGATCCTATCCAAATAGAAGATCATTATTCCTTAGGGTTTACCCCAAATTTTCTATTGAAATTAACTTGGTAGCGTCCCTTATTGTAGCGCATCTAAAGCCGCTTCGTAATTTGGTTCTTGTCCAATTTCTGGGACTTGTTCTCCGTAAAGTACTTTGTTGTTTTCGTCGAGTACTAATACAACTCTAGCATGCAACCCGGTAAAAGCGCTTTTGGTTATTTCCAGACCATAATTTTTACCAAAACGACCATCATTAAAATCGGATAACATATCAAGATTCTCGATACCTTCGGCAGCACAGAATCGGGCCTGAGCAAAAGGAAGGTCTCTAGAAATACAAAGAACTTGAGTATTATTTAATTTCGTAGCTTCCTCATTAAATTTTCTAGCTGATGCGGCACAAATCCCTGTATCTACGCTCGGGAAGATATTGAGGATTTTTCGTTTACCGTTGTAATCATCAAGTGATTTCTGAGATAGATCGACCGCAATTAAGTTAAAATCTGGAGCTGTACTTCCATTCGTAGGAATGCTTCCATTAGTTTCGGCTGGGTTTCCGCCTAAAGTTATCGTTGCCATAGGAGTTTTTTTTATTGACGTATAAAATTACAACTTCCAAAGATGTAAAGTGCTAATCTTTTCAGAAAAAATAAATCCCTCTTCTATTGCAGAAGAGGGATTACTTAACCAACTTAACTTATCTATTAAAAACGCTGCTGGCGGGCAGCACTCTTAAAGTCTTAATTGAGGTGCTCACTTAAGTATTGAGCGACTCCATCACGATCTGCATTCATCGCAGAGGCACCTTCTTGCCAGTTTGCGGGACACACTTCGCCATTTTCTTGTACGTGAGTATATGCATCGATGAGACGTAAAAACTCTTGAACGTTTCTACCAACAGGCATGTGATTTACACTCTCGTGAAATACAGTTCCTTCTTCGTCAATAAGGTAAGTGGCTCTATAGGTAACATTGTCACCGTCTACTAGTAGATTTCCAGATTCCTCGTCATAACGTTCGTTGGTAATATCTAAAATTCCTAATTGAGAGGATAGATTTCTATTACTGTCGGCTAGAATAGGATAGGTGACACCTTCAATTCCTCCGTGATTTTTAGGGGTGTTTAACCATGCGAAATGAACTTCGGGAGTATCACAAGAAGCACCTATTACTAGGGTGTTCCTCTTTGCAAATTCGTCCATAGCAGCTTGGAAAGCATGAAGCTCAGTTGGACAAACAAAAGTGAAGTCTTTTGGATACCAAAAAAGAAGAATCTTTTTGTTTTCTTGTTGTGCTCTTGACAAGATATTGATCTTTTCAGAAACTCCAGTTTTGTTGATCGCATCAACTGCTAGGTTTGGGAATTTTTTACCTACAAATGCCATATAAATATGCTTTTAATTTGAATTTGTTTTTATTAGAGTAGTTCGAAAACATATAGTTTCAAATTACGAGGGCGCAAAATTACAAATTCCCTGCCCTTGAGAAAAACGAAAAGCACTAATTTTTTATACAAAATTCAGCGTAGGATGCAACCTCTTTTTAGTCAGTAGTTTAGTCGAGGTAAAATGATGGTTGCTATGATGGTTGGACAACTTTTGGTTCTCCTAGCATTTTAATTTTGATGCGCAATGCGGCAAATAAAAGGGTCATGAACGGACTGAGCCAGTTAAATACTGCAAAGAAGAAATACTCAGCCACTCCAACCCCTAATACCCCACTTTGATAGGCACCGCAGGTGTTCCATGGGATTAGTACTGAGGTAACTGTCCCGCTATCCTCTAAAGTTCTAGATAAATTTTGAGGTGCTAACCCTCTATCTTCGTATGCTTTTTTAAACATTTTTCCGGGAATAACGATGGCTAAATATTGGTCACTTGCGATCGCATTTAGTCCAAGACAACTTACTACTGTACTGGCAAAAAGACCAAAAATGGAACTTGCCATTTTTAATAACTCTTTAGTAATTCTGGATAAGGCACCAATGGCATCCATTACTCCACCAAAAACCATAGCACAGACAATGAGTAATATCGTCCATAACATCCCTTGCATACCACCAGCCGAGAATAACTTATTGAGGGTTTCGTTGTCTGTAGTGATGGAGGTATCTGTAAATATGGATTGGATAATAGACATGGTGTTTGAGGATGATATACTTCCTAAAATGTCTGGTTGAAATAAAAATGCAAAAATTGCAGCCGAAAGGACTCCAATTCCTAAGGCAATAAGTGGTTTTGTTTTAAATAGGATAAGGGCAATTACAATTAGTGGAACTATGAATAACAAAGGTGTAATATTAAAAGTGCTGTCAATAGTACCCAAAAGGCCTCCCAAATCTGTTTCTCCAGTGGTGTCAATTGTAGTGCTTAAAATGGAAAAGACGATCAAAGTGACTATAATCGTTGGCACTGTAGTCCAAGCCATATATCGAATATGGGTAAATAGATCACTTCCAGCCATGGCCGGAGCTAAATTGGTCGTGTCACTTAATGGAGACATTTTATCTCCAAAATACGCTCCCGAAATGACTGCTCCAGCAATCATACCGCCAGAAATCCCCAGTGCAGTTCCTATTCCTATAAGGGCGATTCCTACGGTGGCAGAAGTAGTCCAAGAACTTCCAGTTGCAATAGATATTATGGCCGCAATAATGACAGAGGCTGGAAGAAATATTTCAGGACTTAAAACTTGCAACCCGTAATACACCATAGCAGGAATGATTCCACTAACCAACCATGTTCCAGCCAAAGCACCCACCAAAAGGAGAATGCTTATAGGAATGATAATGCTTTTTAAGTTTTCTATAATTTCTACTCCCATTCTTTGAATGGAAACTTTATTGAAAAAACCAACAACTGCAGCAACGAGTCCTCCAATTAGAAGAATGTAATGATTAGAATAGTCTCCAAACCAGACGCCATCTGCAAAGAAAATATTGTATGCAAGCAGCCCCATTAATATTACAACTGGGATTAAAGCTTCCCATAGTGACAGCTCTTTATTATCAATGATTTTTTGTTTCTGGATGTCTATTTCCGAAATGTTGTCCTGCTCTTGCATGTTAATTTTGTTTGTACTGTAATGTTACAACTTTGATGTAAAGTGTGCAAATAGGTTTTTACAAGTAATCACTCAGTTCATGCAATTCTATGGCCTAAATTGTAGGCTCACAAAGCTTTAGAATCGAATGACGTTTTTTTAGTGGAGCTCTTTTCTCACTACAAAACGCCAACTTCCTTCATGCAAGTATTCATTATTTCATAGGTTCGTTTAATATCATTGTCAAGACCAATAGAAAAGCGAATAAGCCCATCTGTTAATCCCATCTCGGCTTGTTCCTCTTCAGGAATTTCAGAAGAAGTAGAGCTGCCTGGTGCGCTAAATAACGTTTTATAGAACCCTAAACTAACAGCTAAATAGCCTAAATTGCGTTCCTGCATTAATTCCATTAATTCATTGGCTTTATCTATAGATCCTACATCTATTGTAAGCATACCGCCATACCCATACTCCGGATGCATCATACTTTTAAATAATTGATGACTCGGATGAGACGCTAATCCAGGATATACCGTTTTTAATCCGTCTGCCTCAAACTTTTCTGCTAGGTAAAGGGCATTTGCACTATGTTGCTTCATTCTTATGTGAAGTGTACGCATATTTTTAAGAATAGAGGCCGCACGTAAACTGTCCATTGAGCTACCCATAAGCATGCTAGCTCCATCGTTTACATTTCTCAGGTCGTCTATGAACTCTTGCGTCCCACAAATAACGCCACCCATAGTATCACTACTTCCGTTGATGAATTTTGTCAGGCTATGCATGACTACATCGGCTCCTAATTGTGCTGGTGAAATGCTTAACGGCGAAAATGTATTATCAACAAGAAGTTTTAAATTGTGTTTTTTCGCTAAAGCTGCCAGCCCAGGAATATCGGCAACTTCCAAGAGTGGATTGCTTACACTTTCACAATAGATCACCTTAGTATTTGGAGTGATAGCGGCTTCTACCACATCTAATTTGGTAATGTCAACAAAAGTAGTAGCCAAGTTAAAACCGGGCGCAAAGTTCTTTAAATAAGCATAGGTTCCGCCATAAATAGTTCTACTAGATACAATATGGTCTCCAGCTTTGCATAATTGCATAAGGGCAGGTACAATAGCTCCCATACCCGTACCAGAAACATTCGCCGTTTCAGTTCCTTCCATAGCTGCAAGTGCTTCACCTAAGTATAAATTTGAAGGTGAAGTATGTCTGGAATATAAATAGCAACCATCTGCATTCCCTTCAAAAGTGTCAAACATTGTTTTAGCCGAAAGGAAGGTATACGTTGATGAGTCTGAGATAGAGGGATTGACTCCACCGAATTCTCCGAAGTATTGAAGATCCTGAATGTTATTAGCGGGTTTAAAGTTTTTATCTTTCATGGTAAAGAGAGTATCGTTGATTTTTAAAAGCTTAATGAAGTACAAATGACCAATATTTTAGATAATAAATCAATCGTTTTTATTATTATTAGTTTAATCATCAGT
>JAHZIZ010000334.1 GCA_022601215.1 Bacteroidota bacterium | reverse complement strand
TAAAAATAAATAACAACGAATTATGGGTAAAACTCATAGGTAATTTCAATGCCTATAATCTCCTAGCGATCTTCGCTACGGCGGAACTTTTAGGGTTAGAAGAAATGGAGATTCTGCAACTCATGAGCACCTTGGAGAGTGTGGATGGACGTTTTCAGTATACCGTAACAGAAGCGAATGTTACAGCTATTGTAGATTACGCACATACGCCTGATGCGTTGAAAAATGTTTTAGAAACTATTAATGCGATAAGAACGGGAAATGAAACCTTAATTACTGTGGTTGGATGTGGTGGAGATCGAGATGCTGCAAAGCGCCCGAAAATGGGAAGTATTGCAGCCCGATTAAGTACGAAGGTAATATTTACCAGTGATAACCCAAGAACTGAAAACCCAGAGATAATCATTGAGCAGATTGAAGAAGGTGTTCCTGCAGAACATTATAAAAAAACTCTTTCTATCTCTGATAGAAAACAGGCTATTAAAACAGCATGTTCCATGGCAGAGAGTGGAGATATTATACTCGTCGCAGGGAAGGGTCATGAGACCTACCAAGAGGTTAACGGAGTGAAAAAAGATTTTGACGATTTTAAAATAGTTACCCAACTACTAACCAAATTAAATAAATAAGGATGTTGTACTATTTGTTCGATTTTTTAGATAAAACCTATGATGTGCCTGGGGCTGGACTGTTTCAATTTATCACGTTCCGTGCGGCTATGGCCATCATTACTTCCTTGTTGATTGCAACCGTATGGGGGAAGAAGATCATAAGGTTTTTACAGCGCAAGCAAATGGGTGAAACCATTCGAGATTTAGGGTTGGCTGGACAAAGTGAAAAAGCTGGAACACCAACCATGGGGGGGCTTATTATTATTCTCGCAACACTTGTGCCTGTAGTGTTGTTTGCTAAGTTGGAAAACATTTATGTCATACTTCTTATTGTCACCACCCTTTGGATGGGAGCTATTGGGTTTTTAGATGATTATCTAAAGAAGTTTAAAAATGATAAGGCAGGGCTACCAGGAAAGTTTAAAGTGATTGGACAGGTAGGATTAGGTATTATAGTAGGGACTACTATGTTTTTTCATCAGGACATTACAGTTAAAACAGAAAAAATGGATCCAATAACGGGATTAGAGATTGTTAGTGAGAGCGGAGAGAAAGTGTTTAATGAAGAGGAGAAAACGTTACTAACTACCATGCCTTTTGTAAGTGGAAATGAAATTAATTACGAAAAATTAATCAGTTGGGCTGGGGATGACTATGCTAAATATGCCTGGTTAATTTTCATTCCTATAGTTATTTTTATTGTAACAGCAATATCCAATGGTGCCAACTTAACCGATGGGATTGACGGTCTTGCTGCGGGAACTTCGGCAATAGCTGCGGTTACATTGGCCTTATTCGCCTGGGTGTCTGGGAATTTCATTTTTTCAGATTATCTCAACATTATGTATATCCCAAATACAGGAGAGTTAACCATTTTTATAATGGCCTTTGTTGGGGCTTTGATCGGTTTTCTGTGGTATAACACCTACCCAGCCCAAGTCTTTATGGGAGATACAGGAAGCTTGACTATAGGAGGCATCATCGCGGTAATTGCAATAGCTATTCGAAAAGAATGGTTGCTGCCAATTCTCTGTGGAATTTTTGTAATGGAAAATCTATCGGTTGTCATGCAAGTGAGCTGGTTTAAATATACCAAGAAGAAGTATGGTGAGGGACGTCGCATTTTTAGAATGTCACCCCTGCATCATCACTATCAAAAAGGAGGCTTTCACGAAAGCAAGATTGTTACACGTTTTTGGATTGTTGGAATCGTTTTGGCGGTACTAACTATAGTCACTTTAAAGATTAGGTAAATGAAACGACTGGTGGTGCTTGGAGGAGGAGAGAGTGGTGTAGGGACAGCAATTTTGGGGAAATTAAAAGGATATGAAGTTTTTGTTTCTGACTTCGGAATGATCAAAGAAACTTATAAACAAGTTCTTATACATAATGAAATTGATTGGGAAGAAGGAGGTCATTCTGAACGTAAAATCCTGAAGGCGTCGGTGGTAATGAAAAGCCCTGGGATTCCAGATACCGCTCCTATTGTGAACACCTTGAATGCACATGAAATTCGTGTAGTTTCTGAAATTGAGTTTGCTGCGATGTTTACCGATGCTACAATAGTTGGAATTACGGGTAGTAATGGCAAAACAACCACTGCTACTCTCATACATGCTTTGCTAGATGATGGGGGATTGAATGTCGCCTTAGGAGGGAATATAGGGAAGAGTTTTGCAGAGCAAGTAGCGAGAGGAACCTTCCAGAATTTTGTGCTTGAGTTGAGCAGTTTTCAGCTAGATGGCATTGATAAGTTTGCACCGCATATAGCTGTGTTAACGAACCTAAGTCCCGATCACCTGGATCGATATAATTATCAGTACGAAAATTATATCGCGTCCAAATTTAGAATCACTAAAAATCAGACGTCAGATGACTATTTCATCTATGATGGAGATGATTTGGAAATAGAGCGATGGCTAGAAAGTCATCCCATAAAAGCGAAAAAACTTCCTTTTTCTCTTCAGAAAGAAGTAAAAGAAGGAGCCTATTTAAAAGATAAAAAGATAACCATATTAATAGATAACAAACCATTTACTATGCCAATAGCAACACTAGGATTACAAGGACAACATAACGTTAAAAACGCCATGGCCGCTACCACAGTAGCTACCTTGTTAAAGATTAGGAAAGAGACGATACGCCAATCATTAGAGCACTTTCAAGGAGTTGAACATAGACTTGAAAAGGTTCTTAAAATCAATAATGTCATGTATATCAATGACTCCAAGGCAACCAATGTAAATGCGACCTTTTATGCATTAGATAGTATGGAGGTTCCTACGGTTTGGATTGTTGGCGGTGTTGATAAAGGGAATGATTACAGTGAATTGTTGCCATTGGTAAATGAAAAGGTAAAGGCAATTATTTGTTTGGGTGTTGACAATAGCAAGATTGTGAATTCATTTGGAAATATAGTGGACATGATGGTGGAGACGGATAGTATGAAAGATGCAATTCAGGTGGCTTATCGCCTGGCCGAACGTGGTGATAATGTGTTGCTATCTCCGGCTTGTGCGAGCTTCGATTTATTTGAAAACTACGAAGACAGAGGAAGGCAATTTAAAGAAGCGGTTAGAAATTTATAATGATATATCTCTCTCTTTGATGGGAGCGTAAGGGAAGTGTTCTTCTCTAGCATTAATTAAAATACAATTGAAAACAATTTTTAGTAACATAAAAGGAGATCGAGCAATTTGGGCTGTAGTTGCCCTACTGGCCTTGTTCTCTTTCTTGCCAGTATATAGTGCGAGTAGTAACCTTGCGTATTTATATGGGGATGGAAATACTATTAAGTTTTTACTAAAACACTTGGCTCATCTTCTCTTAGGTTTTGCTATTTTATATGGGGTGCATCGTATTCCTTTTCATTATTTTAAAGGATTATCCATTATAGCATTACCTATTGTGGTCTTGTTATTGCTTATCACACTAAGTCAAGGTACAACTATTGGAGGAGCCAATGCGAGTCGATGGATTCGTGTTCCTTTTGTAGGGGTGACGTTTCAAACGTCCACTTTGGCAGCTGTAGTCCTTATGTCTTACGTTGCAAGATACTTGTCTAGGATTAAAGATAAAGAGGTCACTTTTAAAGAAACGTTATTGCCTTTGTGGTTTCCAGTATTTTTAATATTGGCACTCATTTTACCAGCCAATTTCTCTACTACGGCAATCATTTTTGCTATGGTGGTAATCCTTGTGTTCATAGGGGGGTATCCAATTAGATATTTAGGAATCATATTAGGAGCAGGACTTCTAATGTTGCTGTTGTTTGTGTTGTCTGCTAAAGCGTTTCCAGATGTTTTTCCAAATAGGGTAGATACTTGGATTAGTAGAATAGAGAATTTTGCGGATAACGAAGACACGGAAGCCGACTATCAGATCGAGAAGGCCAAGATAGCGATAGCTTCAGGTGGCGTTACAGGATTGGGACCTGGAAAGAGTATTCAGAAAAACTTTTTGCCTCAGTCTTCCTCCGATTTTATCTACGCTATCATTGTGGAGGAATTTGGGATGGTGGGGGCATTGTTTTTATTACTTCTTTATTTAATGCTATTGTTTAGATTGGTTATTGTTGTTCATAAAAGTGATTCCTTTTTTGGGAAATTACTCGTAGTTGGAATAGGACTGCCAATTATTTTTCAAGCCCTTATTAATATGGGGGTAGCGGTAGAATTATTTCCAGTTACCGGCCAAACTTTACCACTTATTAGT
>JAHZIZ010000333.1 GCA_022601215.1 Bacteroidota bacterium | reverse complement strand
TCAAAGAAGTGGATTATGCCTTTTTAGACGCCACCTTTTATAGTGGGATCGAACTCAATAATCGTGATATTTCTGAAATTCCGCATCCTTTTATTATCGAAAGTATTGACATATTTAAAGGACTAGAACCTTCTGAAAAAAGTAAAATAATTTTTATTCATTTTAATCATACAAATCCAGTGATTGACATTGATAGTAATGAAGCTATACATGTTTTAAGTCAGGGGTTTAGAATTGGGAGGATAAACGAGGTATTTGAATTGTAAGTATAGATATTATCTGTTAGGTAGAAGTGGCCTTCCCAGCCAACACCTCAAAAATCATTATCTTTATAGAAAGCTCCTTATAGAAAGCTCCTTTCCTAATTTAAACCAGCACATCATGAAACAGTCTCTGTCAACTTTAATTAAAACAATTGTCGTTCTCTTGTTATGTGCAGCTCCTGCCTGCAGCCAAAACACAATAGAGCCAGTAAGAGGTTTTTCTCCTCAAATTGGAACCACGGTGTCCATGTTAGAAGATCTAAAAGCTAGAGTGACCCGTTCAGTAGCGAGTTTGACCATTTCGGAAACTGATTTTTTATTAGATGAAGATGCCAACCGCATAGGTGCTATGATTTACCACCTAGCAGCTACAGAGAAATACTATCAGATCTATACCTTCGAGAATAGGGGGCTCAATAAAGACGAAGCTGCCATCTGGGACCTTCCACAAAACCTCGGAAGTACAGCCCGAAAAGAATTACAAGGAAAGCCCATTGCATATTATTTAGACATATGGGATGAGGTGCGTAAAGAAACACTTCGCTTACTTAAAACCAAAGATGATGATTGGTTTGCTTCCAAGGTGTCAAACGGTAATATGAATAATCACTGGGCTTGGTATCATGTGATGGAACATCAAGCTAATCATATGGGGCAAATTAGAATGATCATTAAAAGAATGAAGTAAAAGATGATATGTCAAACTTTTTAATAAAAATGTAATGTTGCAAAGTCACTTTAAAAAAAGAAATCAAATTCCAATTCTTTTTTTTGCAATAACCGTCCTCGTCAGTTGTGAAAATGCTAAAAAGCAAAATGTAATAATTGATCCCAATTGTGACAAGACAAAACTTGTTAATTATATCCACCCAATAGATAATTACCTCAAAGAAAAGTCTTTAGTGTATTCTTTACAGTCCAATGCTGACTCCAATGTTGAATATTTCAAAAAAGAATTTAAATTGAAAATAGACAAGGATTCATTACTGTTCAATATCTCCAAAGACTCATTAGGAGTGATAACGGATTCAACAATTTTTAGTGTAACTAACGGAATACCACTACTACAGAAATCATATACCAGAGTGCCAGATTTATTTCCTTTTATGATTCCTGTCAAGATTGTCACTGTAGGGAATAAGTTCTGTGAGTATACAACTTATAGCGATTCAAATTCATATAAGATTCCTATGGAAAATGGAGAAATGACAAGGAATTTTAAAGGGTATACGACACATAAAAAATATGTTAAAGAGGTGTTTAACGGAATTCAATATAATTGTGCAATTATTGAATCTAGTAAAACTCTTACGGTCTCTTTCAAAGGGAGGGAAGATATGGTAGAAGGAACTTGGACAGGATGTGTTTGTGAAAACCTAGGGGAGTTATATTCGAAAACGGTCTTGGAAAATGGTCGTGTGATAAATCAACAGCTAGAGCAAGTGATCGAGTAAATAGAAATGAAAAGGACCCATCTAGAAATACTTGAAAGCACTGAACACCGTCCTTGGAAGCTCCCAGCAGAGCCTTGGAAGTTTTATCAGGAATGGAATCGAGCTATATTCTTACATTGGGAGGTGCAAATCGAACTCTTAAAAAAATATGTTCCAGAGGAACTAGAAATCGATCTTTTTAATGGGCAACCTTGGGTGTCTATAGTAGCATTTTCCATGGAGAAGATTAGGCCTAGGTACTTTCCTGAGTTTTCGCCGATTTCAAATTTTGACGAAATAAACATTCGTACCTATGTGAAGTTGGGTGATAAAACCGGAGTGTATTTTTTGAGCATAGAAGGAGGTGCTAGGTTGTCTTGTTTTGTTGCAAAAAATATTTCTGAACTACCGTATCGGTATTCAAAAATGAAACGAACAGAAGATAGGTATACTTCACAAAATGCGCAGTTTCATGATGAGTTGGATATTAAATTCAACATTGGGAGAGCGATAAAGAAGAGTACGCCATTGGATACATGGCTCACTGAACGTTATGCGGTATTTCAGGATACAGAGACCGCCATCAACAAATTTGAGATTCATCACCTTGCATGGACTATGAGTGAGATTGATCTACAGCAAATGGAAGTGAATTACCCAAGATTTGAAGCGCTACTTGTTGGGCCCCCTCGCAAAACTCAATACTCAAATGGAGTACAAGTATTGGCTTGGGGTAAAAAAAAGAAGGACAGAAATATCTAGAATTAATGGTGTTTGGAATTCCCTTAATTCCTCCAGTAGAAACGAGATACTATATGCCTAATAACAACGTTATTAATAGAAACTAACACCAAAAATGGATGACACGTAAACTAATGTTTGGGCTTTTTGCCTTCGGAATATTTTTATCATGCAATAGTGATGACGATGCCTCTGTTGTATTAGGGGAACAGGACTTTTTGATTTTTGGTCACTTTTATGGGGAATGTGAAGGAGAGCGCTGTGTGGAAACGTTTAAACTTACAAATACCGACTTGTCTGAGGATACCCTTGACGATTATGGCGGACAAGAACGAGCATTCGAACTTCTAGACGACGCTGTTTATATAGAGGTTAAGGATTTAATCAACTTTTTTCCTCAACAGTTATTGTCCGAAGAAGACACCATTTTAGGTTGTCCAGATTGTGCAGACGGAGGAGGGTTATATATTCAGTATTCAGATAATGGTGCCGCAAAGAGTTGGCGTATTGATCAAGGAAAAGAAGCAGTTCCTACCTATTTGCATACCTTTATGGATAAGGTGAATGAGAAGATACGACTCATTAACAACTAAGGGCCATACCTTTCCAATCTAATGATTTTTTAATCGTTCAAGAATTCATGCTAAGAGATCATTAGCAAGTAAACTGTCGAGTGGAATACCGTTAAAATGATAATAACTTTTATATTCTTAGTTCAACGCGAAGCTAACAATTAGTATTTTTGCGTCATAATTCATACCATGCAATTACAATTAACCAAACCCATTTGCTTTTTCGACCTTGAAACCACTGGAGTCAATGTGGCAAGCGATCGTATCGTGGAGATTTCTATCTTAAAAGTATTCCCCAACGGAAATAAAGAAAGCCATACCTGGCGTGTAAATCCTACTATTCCAATTCCAAAAGGTTCAAGTGATATACATCATATCACAGATGATATGGTAGCCAATGAGCCAACTTTTGCCGAGCTAGCTCCTCAGGTAGCGTCTTTGATAAAAGATAGTGATTTGGGAGGGTTTAATAGTAATCGCTTCGATATTCCACTTTTAGCCGAAGAATTACTTAGAGCCGATATCGATTTTGATTTGAAGAAGGCGCAGTCCGTGGACGTGCAAACCATTTTTCATAAAAAAGAAAAACGCACCCTAGAAGCTGCGTACCGTTTTTATTGTGATAAGAGCCTAGAGAATGCACATAGCGCTGCAGCAGATACCAATGCAACCTATGAAGTACTGTTGTCTCAGCTAGAAACGTACGAGGACTTGGAGAATGACGTGTCTTGGTTGGCTGGTTTCAGTGCGCACAGGCAGTTTGCTGATTTTGCAGGCTATATTGGTTATACCAAAGAAGGAGTTGAGGTGTTTAACTTTGGAAAACATAAAGGAACCCTTGTTGAAGAGGTATTGGAAAAGGAACCGGGCTATTTTGGTTGGTTGCAAAATGCCGACTTTCCATTATACACTAAGAAAGTACTAACTCGCGTAAAATTGCGAAAACTGAATAACAAACTATAATCCCTCTTTTTAAACGAGGGTAGGGGGATGTTGAACACATCAACCGTATGCTTACTATCGATTATGAAAATTATATGCGTTGGCCGAAATTATTCGGCACATATTGAAGAGCTCGAAAATGAACGTCCCACAGATCCTATATTATTTCTGAAACCAGACACTTCCATTTTACTGAAAAAGAACCCGTTCTTTATTCCAGATTTTTCAGACGATGTCCACTACGAAGTGGAAGTATTGGTGAAAATTAAAAAAATTGGAAAGCACATCCAGGAGAAATTTGCGCATAAGTATTACGATGAAATTGGCCTGGGAATTGATTTTACAGCGAGGGATCTTCAGCAGCAATTAAAACAGAAAGGATTGCCGTGGGAAAAAGCTAAGAGTTTTGATGGTGCTGCTGTAGTAGGCAATTTTCTAACCAAGGATACATTTACAAGCGTAAATGATCTAAATTTTACACTTCAAAAGAACGGGGAAACCGTGCAAACAGGGAATACTTCCTTAATGTTATGGAAAATTGATGCGTTAATCGAATATATCTCTAAATATTTTACTTTAAAGATTGGAGACATTATATTTACAGGGACACCTGCCGGCGTTGGGAAAGTAAATCCAAACGATGTGTTAGTAGGGTGTATTGAAGATAAGGAGTTATTCTCCATAAAAGTTAAATAGCCGATGAGTAAAAAGTATTCCATTGAGAGCCTTAGAGAAATTGCAGGCGGTGATGAAGATTTTATGGCAGTTGTTGCCCAGACCTTCTTGGAAGAAATCCCACCCGATCTAGCTTCACTAGAAGAAGCAATAACTAATGATAATAAAGAGTTGGCCTACCAATTTGCTCACAAAATGAAACCCAATATTGAAATGTTTGGAGTGGATTTATTAAAACAGATCACGGGAATTGAGTCTTGGACCAAGACCTCTAAAACAGTAGAAACAGCGACTCCAATGATTCAGGAAGTAGTGACTACGCTCAACCGTGTTTTTGAAGAACTTAAAGAAGATTTCGGGGTATAAATGCGTGCAGAGATTATTACCATTGGCGATGAAATTCTCATTGGCCAGATTGTAGATACCAATTCAGCTTATATTAGTACTGAACTCAATAAAATTGGGATTCAAGTCTACCAAATAACGTCCATACAGGACGATAGGTCGCATATCCTTGCAGCCCTATCGAATGCTATGAATAGAGTGGATATAGTGTTGGTAACCGGCGGGCTGGGGCCAACCAAAGACGATATTACCAAACAGTGCTTTTGCGAGTTTTTTGAGGATACTTTAGTTGAAAACACCCAAGTCTTAGCACATATTAAAAATATCTTTTCGAAATACATCAAGCGGGAACCTTTGCCAGCCAATCTATCACAAGCTCAGGTGCCTACTAAAGCCAAAGTGTTGTTCAATAATCATGGAACGGCGCCTGGTATGTGGATGGAGAAGAAAGACACTGTTTTTGTTTCCATGCCTGGTGTTCCTTACGAGATGAAGGGTTTGATGCAACAAGAAGTGCTACCAGGAATAATCAATCGATTTAATCGTCCGTATATCTTTCACAAAACCTTACTCACGTATGGCCTTGGGGAAAGTGCGATAGCAGATAGAATAGAGGATTGGGAAGAAGCATTGCCGGACAATATTAAGTTGGCGTACCTGCCTTCTTTAGGACGTGTTCGGTTGCGTTTGTCTTCTAAAGGACCTGATAAATTCTTATTGCGACAGGCGGTTAACGGACAAATGGAGCATTTGCGCTCCATGCTGGAAGATATAGCCGTTGGATATGAGGATGAAACTTCTGTAACTCAAAAGATTGGAGGGTATTTACTCGAGAAAGGAAAAACACTTAGTTTAGCCGAAAGCTGCACGGGAGGAGCTTTAGCGCAGGAAATTACCCAGCATGCCGGGGCGTCTGCCTTTTATCGAGGGAGTGTAATTCCTTATGCAACTGAACTAAAGACAAGTATCTTAGGAGTGGAAGCTCATCTTATAGAAAAACATAATGTTGTGAGTATTCCGGTGGCCGAAGCCATGGCAGTACAGGCTACAAAAGTATTCGCTAGTGACTATGCAATTGCTACAACTGGAATTGCGGGACCGGACAAAGGAGACGGGGTTGATGAAGTAGGAACAGTATGTATCGCTATTGCTACCCCAAAGGGTGTTATTTCAGAAAAATTTCTTTTTGGAGCTGTGCGAGAAAGGGTTATAAAGAAATCGGTGAACAAAGCCTTTGAAATGCTTCTCAAAGAAATTTCAAAAAACTAAATTTCTTTTGTTGTTCAAACCAATTAATTTACTTAAATTTGCACCCTGTTTAAAAATAACAATTTAAAGCGAGTACAATGTCAAGAGTTTGTGAGCTTACGGGAAAAAGAGCAATGGTTGGGAACAATGTTTCTCACGCGATGAATAAAACAAAGCGCAAGTTTAATGTAAACTTAGTGAAAAAGCGTTTTTACATTCCTGAAGAAGATAAGTGGTTAACCCTACGTGTTTCTACTTCAGCATTAAAAAATATTAACAAAAAAGGTATTTCTGCCGTAATTAAAGAAGCCCGTGCTAAGGGATTCTTAAAGCAGTAATCACAATAATTTTTAACGTCTAAGAAGATGGCTAGAAAAGGTAACAGAGTACAAGTGATATTAGAGTGCACAGAGCACAAAGAAAGCGGGAAGCCAGGAACTTCACGTTACATCACAACAAAAAACAAAAAGAACACTCCGGATAGAATGGAGTTGAAGAAATTCAATCCTATCTTAAAGAAGATGACCGTTCATAAAGAGATAAAATAATAAGACATGGCAAAGAAATCAGTAGCATCGTTACAGACAGGATCTAAGCGTTTAACAAAAGCTATCAAAATGGTAAAGTCTCCAAAATCAGGAGCCTATATGTTTGTTGAGTCTATTATGGCTCCGGACAAAGTAAACGATTGGTTGAGCAAGCAAAAGTAATCAACCCGTAAGACAAAATTGAAAAGCCACTTTTTTACTAAGGTGGCTTTTTTGTGTCCTGTCAATTGTGCAGTATGGGATTGTTTGGCAATACAATTGCTATAGGCATTGCATTAAAAGTTGTAATTTTACAGCTTGTCGGACGTGCTCTCTTCCGCCATAAGTAAATGGCTTTAGAGAACCGGGCTATTCGCTATATCTCTCCCTAGCCTTGGCAATGGAGAGGATGACGCTACTATCCCTCACGTAGGAAATTACAGAGAACCAAACCTCAATTATACTATGAGTTTTTTCAAAAAAATATTTTCAAAAGAAAAAAAAGAAACGCTTGATAAAGGATTGGAGAAATCCAAAACTACTTTTTTCGACAAACTATCCAAAGCTGTTGCTGGTAAGAGCAAAGTAGACGATGATGTTCTTGATAATTTAGAAGAAGTGTTAGTATCAAGTGATGTTGGAGTAAATACCACGTTAAAAATAATCGATCGTATTGAAGCGCGTGTTTCCAAGGATAAGTACTTAGGAACCGACGAGCTCAACCAAATCCTTCGTGAGGAAATTGCGGGGTTGTTGAGCGAGACCAATACTGGTGATGCGACCGAATTTGAAATTCCGGAAACTACAAAACCACATGTAATCATGGTGGTTGGAGTTAATGGAGTTGGAAAAACTACGACCATTGGAAAGCTCGCAAGTCAATTTTCCAAGGCAGGAAAGAAAGTCATATTGGGGGCTGCAGATACGTTTAGAGCGGCCGCCATTGATCAATTGGAAGTTTGGGCGGATAGAACGGGAGTCCCTATAGTAAAACAAGATATGGGTTCTGATCCTGCCAGTGTGGCATTCGATACCTTAGAGAGTGCCGTGAATCAAAATGCCGACGTGGTTATTATTGATACGGCAGGACGTTTACACAACAAAGTTAATCTTATGAATGAGCTTACCAAAGTAAAACGTGTGATGCAAAAGGTCGTTGGAGATGCGCCTCATGATGTTATGCTGGTACTTGATGGCTCCACGGGTCAAAATGCCTTTGAACAGGCAAAACAATTTACGGCAGCAACCGAGGTAACGTCATTAGCCGTTACTAAATTGGATGGTACGGCTAAAGGTGGTGTAGTTATTGGGATTAGTGACCAATTTCAAATTCCTGTAAAATACATAGGAGTTGGTGAGGGCATTGATGATCTTCAGGTGTTCAATAAATTTGAATTTGTAGATTCCTTCTTTACATAGCGGAATCTGAATTTATAAGTATACGAATCCATGTATACATACTTGTGACTAACAAATGAAGCCGCTTGCAACATGCAAGCGGCTTTTTTGTTGATGGTTAGCGGATACTATTTATCTGTTTTTGATAATTTTTCCAGTATAAATCTCCTGTGTATTTGATGTAATCAATTTTACGATATACACACCGTCAGGAAAATTAGAGATGTCAACCTGAAAACTGGCAACACCTTTCTGCGAGAAGCTATTCGCATACATTAATCCACGACTTGTACTATAAATTTCAATGTCGAAGTCGGACAGTTCATCATCTAACAAACCAATTTGAAATGTTCCATGTGTTGGATTTGGATAGATTTGAAGCATCTTAGTCGAAGTGTCTTCTTTATAGTATTGATTTAATCTAGGTTTACTAGCTCGAGTGATAGCTCCATCAGTAAATGGTGTAAAGACCCCAGTACAAGCTTCGATATACGCACGAAAGACAGATCCGTTGAGAGCATCAAAGTCATCTACAAGTAGTACTTCGTCTCCAGCATGATACACTGCTTGTCCACCAGATAAAACGGTATTAGACGCCGTAATAGTGTTTAAGGCTTCTTGGTCATCTGAGGATCCGCTAGGGACATCTGCTGTGATCACTAAGTTATTTACACAACCAGCAAGTGTATATGGCGACGTGTATGCAAGAACGGTACCTGATCGATTATCCGTCCAAACTGGATACACATTACCACCATTTGCCGATATTCCTAAATAGTCCCCCATATAGCCTCCTGCTAACCCCGGAATGGGGGCAGGGGTAAAAGAGACATCGCTAACTCGGAAATCACTCCAAGAAAGACCTCCATCTGTTGAGTCGGCTACCCAGGCCTCAACGTCCGTTGCTCCTACATTTCGGTCGTCATAGAAAATAACACTTAGATTTCCATTTACAGGATCGCACGTAATCCAAGGGAAGTACTGTACATTCCCAGCGGGATCAGTATTTACTTTGGACGGTGTAGACCATGTAAGTCCTCCGTCTGTGGAACTCATCATATAGATACTAACATCGGTACCTGTGTTGATACCAGGAACTCCTACATTTGACCATGTCACATAAATTGTTCCGTTGTTTGGTCCTCCACTAATATCTGCAGCCATCCCTGGAAAGGAATTACTTCGCATATTTTTTCCATGTGGGTTTGCAATTGGAAATCCTGGTTGCCATCGCACACCCTGGATGTTATTAAAGATGCGAGTGGCCGCACTAAAGGTCACTCCTCCGTCTGTAGACATCGAGAACCCAAGGGCATTTTCTCTAGAAGGCCAACTGTCATAAATAGCCCAAACAACATACACTTCTCCATTTGGTCCAGTTTGTATATTGACACCTTGATTATGGCTTCCAGCACTTACAGCACCGCTAATATTGAGAGGTGTTGACCAGGTAACTCCATTATTGGTAGATCTAGAAATCTCTATTTGGTTGTTATTGGTTCCTCCAAAATTAGTCCAAGCACTATACACATTTCCCTGAAAGGAACTGGTATTTGAGTTGTCTACCCAAAGATGGTTTTTATCTAATAAACCTGCAATGGTTGTCACGCTACTTACACTCCATGTGGCTCCATTGTCATTGGATATTGAAACACCTTGTTTAAATCCAGGAGCAATATGTCCAATATAACTAGTGCCTCCTAGGCTAATAGCGGTAGCGGGGTCACCAGAATTGTTCCCTCCTGCACCTCCAGTACCTCCGGTCCATGTAGCTCCTCCATCAAATGAGAAAAGTGCATTGGTTCCTTGAACGGAACTACCTAAGGTAGAGTTGTTAGACACTAAGGCAGTCTGATTGTTATTAGGGTCTACGAACACGGAGTTTTCACTCTGGGTAGTCGTTCCACCACTAATCAAAACTACGTCTGGCCCATCCATCATTCGATTTTGATCTCCAACGTAGTTTGCTGGTTTTACAGGATCATCGGAGTTGAAAGGAATAATCCCCATTTCTGCTCTTTCTTTCCAATATCTCCAGTTATCGATTTTACTGTCTATTCTGTCCTCTTGTCCTGTGATGGAAATAGAAAACAGTAGGCAAATAAGCACTGTACAAATTTTATATAATTCTTTCATGATTTTCAATTTAAAGTTCGACTTAAATTATTATTCAGAAAGATTACTCATCTTTTGTTTTAGTACGTCTACTTGCTTTTGCAATTCGATAATGTAAAGGGTCAATTCTTCAATTTTTTCTTGTTGAATCCTTGCCATATCACCAACCTCGATACCCTCAGCGTCCACTTGCGTTGCCGATGGTACGTTGGGTAAATGGCCATGTGTCTCTATGTAATTCTCCAATTTATCTAAAGGCATTAATGTGTAGTCGTTTTCGAATACATAATCTGCCCACCCTGTGCGAATTCTCAGTTCCTCGGTAAGGATTCCACCTTTTACATACAAGCTGTAGGCGCTCGTGTTAGCTCCACCTACACTATTTGGTAACTGATTGGTGTTAATTCCTAGTTTGTCAGCTGCAAAATCACCATATAATAGCGGGGTGGCCGTGTTGCTATTGTCTATGTATAATTTATCACTTCCAGTTTCGTTTAGACCTGCAAAATTTCCTAAAAAGACATTGCGTTCTCCAGTGACAGCACTAAATCCGGCTAAGAATCCTATTGCTGTATTGTAATTTCCAGTTCTATTACTATATCCCGCAGCTACTCCAAGATATGTGTTGTATTGGCCGTCGGTAGTGCTATATCCGCTAAAACCTCCCATAAAAGTATTGTAATAAGGTGTAGCTCCAATATTTAATCCAGCATTAGCTCCGAAATAAGATCCGTAATTCCCTGTGGTACCGGCATTTAGTCCATCGTACGTGTTGGTTCCATTGATTGGCATACGAGTGTTGGTAGCTTCTTGAAAATAGGATACTGGGTCATTGATTTGCACATCAAGCTCTTGGGCGCTTGTAACAGTCGTCATTGAAAAAATTAATGTTAGTACAAAAATTTGGTAAAAAAATCTAAAATTTTTCATGATGGTTATTTTTAAAATGAATAATTAAATAAGTGACGAGGAATTAACCTCATTTCGATTTTCTAAAGAGCCATAAGAAGATGGTCTCCACCATTCCATTGTACCATGGAAATAGGATAGTGTGATAGCTTCTCCCCAAAAAGCTTTCAATGCGTAAGAAATTTACGCTGCGCGTAAAGAAATTAAATTGGTTTGTTCTTGTTAAAAATCTTTCAAATTAGTTGGTTTTTAAACCCACTAATTGACTTGTCTAAGTTACTAATAACTAGTGTTTTATACAAAAATATTCAAAGGAATGCACATGAAATTAGTGTGGTATATCCGTATATTTTTCAACTTTAATAACGCTAACTTTATTAGTTTTTGCGTATCCAAAATATAACGATACAGCACAATTTTTTTGCTTAGCATATATAGTGTACACAACTTTCTTTAGAGAAATGTAAATGGATGAAGGTGAAATCAATTAAATCATAATGCTATAAAAGGTTGTACCTTTGCACACCAATAAAATTTGACAATCAGCAATTCATTCCAAACTAGGCTAACGTAATTAAAAGACATGCGTACAAAAACTCTAAAAAATAATAAAATCAATGTTGTCACCTTAGGTTGTTCTAAGAACGTATACGATAGTGAAGTATTGATGGGGCAATTAAAGGCCAACAATAAAGAGGTAGTTCATGAGGAAGAAGGAAAAGTGGTGGTTATTAATACTTGTGGATTTATTGCTAACGCTAAGGAGGAAAGTGTTAATACGATCTTAGAATACGTCAAACAAAAGGAGGAAGGAACCGTCGATAAAGTTTTTGTTACAGGTTGCCTTTCTGAAAGGTACAAACCAGATCTTCAAAAAGAAATTCCAGATGTGGATCAATATTTTGGTACAACAGAACTGCCGGGTTTGCTTAAAGCTCTCGGAGCCGATTACAAGCATGAACTGATTGGAGAGCGCCTTACTACTACTCCAAAGAACTACGCATATTTAAAGATCGCTGAGGGTTGTGATCGACCTTGTTCTTTTTGCGCTATTCCTATCATGAGAGGGAAACATCGCTCTACGCCTATTGAAGAGTTAGTCATTGAAGCCGAGAAGTTGGCAGCAGAAGGAGTCAAGGAACTGATTCTTATCGCACAAGATCTCACCTATTACGGGCTTGATTTATACAAAAAAAGAGAGCTAGCTGCCTTACTAAAGGCATTGGTGAAAGTAGATGGTATAGAATGGATACGTTTGCATTATGCTTTTCCAACTGGTTTTCCAATGGAGGTGTTAGAAGTGATGAGAAATGAACCTAAGGTGTGTAACTATATCGATATTCCATTACAGCATATCGCTGATCCAATTCTAAAGAGTATGCGTCGTGGGACAACCATGGCAAAGACCAATAAATTATTAGAAGAATTCAGAGCTGTCGTTCCTGAAATGACGATTCGAACAACATTAATTGTTGGCTATCCAGGAGAAACCGAAGCCGATTTTCAAACACTAAAACAATGGGTTGTCGATCAGCGTTTTGAACGTATGGGATGCTTTACCTATTCACATGAGGAGAATACACATGCCTATAACTTAGAAGACGACGTGCCTGAAGACGTAAAGATGGCTCGTGCTAATGAGATCATGGATATCCAATCGCAAATTTCTTGGGAATTGAATCAACAAAAGATTGGGAAAGAATTTCGTGTCATTATTGATCGTAAAGAAGGAACGTATTACGTGGGTAGAACCGAATTTGATAGCCCCGATGTGGATAATGAAGTACTTATCAACGCGGAAGCTGGTTATCTGAGAACTGGTGAGTTTTTCGATGTTAAAATAACAGCGGCTGAAGATTTTGACCTCTACGCCGAGGTTATTAAATAGTGTTAAGTAATATAGTTTATGTAGTTTTATAGAATGAAAACTAAATTGCTGTTGCTCCACGGAGCCTTAGGAAGTCAGAAACAATTTTCAAGAATATCGTCTTTACTGAAAGATTCGTTTGATGTTTATACTTTAAACTTTGAAGGGCATGGAGGTGTTCCTGCCAACGAAGACTACTCCATTCCCCTGTTTACGACCAATGTGATTCAATTTTTAGATAAAAATAAGCTGCAAAAAGTGGAGGTGTTTGGCTATAGTATGGGAGGATATGTAGCACTTAATTTAGCCAAGAATTATCCAGATAGAGTGGGAGCTGTTGTGACCCTAGGGACTAAATTTAATTGGACTAAGGAGAGCGCTGCAAATGAGGTTAAGATGTTACGACCAGACATTATTGAAAAGAAGGTACCTCACTTTGCTAAGAAGTTACAAGAAGAGCATCACCCGTTGGATTGGAAAGGGGTGATGAATAATACGGCTCAACTTATGTCCAATTTAGGAAATGGTTTGGCTTTTGATGCGAATGATTACAAATCCATTTCGAATCCAGTAATTTTGGGAATTGGAACAAAGGATGTCATGGTTTCGGAAGAAGAGACAAGACTAGTGTTTCAAGAATTACCACGTGCTAGTATGGTAGTTTTAGAAAATCTTCCGCATGCTATCGAGAAGATCGAGCCAACAATTATAGCCTCATATATGAAACAATCCTTTCAATAATGAACAACATATCTATTCTTATAGCCTGCTTTGCCTTTCTAGTTTCTTGTAAGCAAATAGAAGACAAGAAAGAGGTGGTGCCAGGAATTACTATCGTTCATGCGATTGAAAACCCATCAGGTTCCGATAGTCAGCTTCCCAGGTTATTCAGCACAGGAGAAGATCTCTATTTTTCTTGGGTAGAGAAAATCGACTCTACTCATGTATTGAAGTATGCTGGTTATACACCAGATGGTGATTTACAAGAATGGTGGAATGAAACTGAAATAATTTCGGGTAAGGACTGGTTTGTTAATTGGGCAGATTTTCCTGCTATAGCAGTTAATAAAAGAGGTGATGTTCTGACAAACTTCCTTGAAAAGTCAGCAAACGGTACCTACACTTATGATGTGAAGCTTAATTTATATAATGTCGAATCTCATTTGACCAAAAAAAATTTTATTCTTCACGATGATGGAACACAAAGCGAACATGGTTTTGTGTCAATGAGACCGTATGCGGCAAATTCTTTTATGGTTACTTGGTTGGACGGTCGTGATACGGTTGGAAAAGAGCATGGCGGTGGGCAAATGACATTACGAGGTGCTTTGGTTTTTGAAGATGGTACTATCGATTATGATACCTTACTGGATGAGCGTGTGTGTGATTGCTGCCAAACGGCTACCGCCATTGGAGCCAATGACCGTATTATAGTTGCCTATAGGGATAGGAGTGAGGATGAGGTGCGAGATATCTCGGTAGTATATTGGACAATGGAAGATGGTTGGAGTACACCTAAAACAGTAGGAAATGATCAATGGCAGATAGCTGTGTGCCCCGTAAATGGACCTTCCATGGATGCTTTTGGGGATAACATAGCGTTGGCATGGTTCACAGCCGCCGATGAGGAAGGTGCTGTAAATGTGAGCTTCTCCAGAGATGGTGCTGAAAGTTTTGACCAAGTATTGCGAATTGATTCAGGAAATGCAACGGGAAGAGTTGATATTACGATGCTGTCACCTACTGAGGCTGCGGTGTTATGGATGGAGCCAAAAGGGGATGAAGAAGTAGTTCAGTTGGTAAAGGTTATGGCCGATGGGACAAAAGGATCCCCTATTGAAATTTCAAAAACTAGTTCTGAGCGAGCGAGCGGGTTTCCGCAATTGGAAAGGGTTGGAGACCGGTTGTTTGTGGCATGGACGATAGTGGGTGAAAACACTTCTCATATTGAAATGGCTTTTGTTTCACTAGATCAATTATAAGTTTTCTTTGTTACCTTCGTTATCGTAAAAATTAGTTATGCACAAAAGAATAGATGTATTAAACATCGGGTTAATTGTTTTATCTCTGGTCATAGCTGTGTCCTTACCCTTTAAGTTATTTTTGTTTTCCTATGCGTTTTTGGGCCCACTTCATTACCTCACGGAAATCAATTGGCTAAAAGAGAAAAACTATTTTGTAAAAGCCAATAGTAAATGGGTGAGATTTTTTATCGTGCTTACTGCGCTTATTTGTATTTACCCCTTTTATAAGATAATCGATTTAGGTCTTGGGAGTTCCTGGGAGGAAATGACTAAATACGTGTTTGGAAAGCGCAAAATCATTGTGCTTTCTGCCTTCTTTTTTTCTATAGCTTTATTGCTTTTTAAAAAACGAAGTAACCTTATTTTGGCACTATTTGGAAGTTTTGCTTTGGCTATAGTGTTATTTTATTTTTTACCAAAATGGTTGTTTATCCTTGGCTTGTTTCTGCCAACGATTATTCATGTCTATCTATTTACTTTGCTTTTTATGCTCTATGGAAACATAAAATCTAAAAGTAAATTTGGTTATGCTGCTGCTGGGCTACTGATATTGGTTCCTTTCATTATTGGATCTTTAAATATTGAGCCTTCTGGTTATATGGTTACTAAGGAGACCGCAACTGCTTTTGGAGCAACAGGATTTTTGAAAGTAAATTCGCTGTTAACGGAGATGTTTGGTGGCTTAATAAATGGGAAGTTTCAGGTAATGTCTGTGATTGGGCTTAAGATTCAAGTGTTTATTGCTTTTGCTTATACTTATCATTATCTCAATTGGTTTTCTAAAACCAATATTATTGGTTGGAAAGAAACCTTAACTAGAAGAAATACTATCTATATTGTTGTAATTTGGATGGCGGCGGTTGGGATTTATTTGTATGATTTCACCACTGGGCTTATTGCACTTTATTTCTTAAGCCTATTGCATGTGCTTTTCGAGTTTCCATTAAATATTGTGACTATTAAAGAGTTATTTAAGTTTAGACAAACGCAGTCCTAACCTTACTTTTCTGACGCCTTCCTACTAATGTCTATTTTCCTATCTTTGGGTAACTAACTAATCTTCCAATGCATAAGAAAATCGATATTCTTAATATTGGGCTTATTGTGACCTCTTTGGTCATTGCTGCTCTACTTCCTTTTAAGTTGTTTTTGTTTTCTTATGCTATTTTAGGACCTCTCCATTATCTAACCGAACTAACTTGGTTAAAAGACAAGAAGTACTTTTTACAGAATAATAATAAATGGTCTTGGGTATTAATAGTACTTACTGTACTGGTGACTATTTATCCCATTTTTATGTTGGTAGATATGAGTTTAAAAACCTCTTTGGCCGAAATGTTCGAGGCTGTTTTTGCCCAGCAAAAAATATTGATCCTAGCGACTTTCTTATTTGTCATTGGGCTTATGTTTTTTAAAAAACGGTGGCAGTTATTGCTGGTATTGGTGCTAAGTTTGTTGTTTTCGAGTACTTTGTTTTATTTCACACCGAGAGGTGTTTTTTTAATCGGATTATTTCTTCCAACCATTCTACATGTTTATTTGTTTACCGGCCTGTTCATGCTTTATGGTTCCAAGAAGTCAAAAAGCACATATGGATATTTGGGTGTAGGATTATTGCTATTGGTTCCTTTTATTATTGCTTTAATTACAGTTGAACCTAGTACTTATTATCTTTCAAGTGAGATTGGACAAATATATGAAGCTACTACTTTTTCAGATTTAAATTGGCAAATAAGAGATACTCTAGGTGGTCTCACCGGTGAAAAACTACAGATATTTACAGTGGGCGGTATTAAGGTTCAAATATTTATCGCTTTTGCTTATACCTATCATTATTTAAATTGGTTTTCGAAAACGTCCATAATTGGTTGGAAAGAGTCATTGACAGGCCGGAAGAGCTTATATATTGGTGCTATTTGGTTGGCGTCGGTAGCTATTTATCTATACGATTATTATACAGGATTGATCGCACTTTATTTTTTAAGTCTTCTCCATGTGTTTTTAGAGTTTCCGCTCAATGTGGTAACCATCAAAGAATTGTTTAAATTTCGGAAGCCAAATTAAGTCTAATCGTACATAGACATTATACTACTAATATTATTTTTTGAACGCAACCCTTCTTATAATCGGTCATAATTTTCCAGAGCCCAGTACTACGGCAGCGGGAACAAGGATGTTACAGTTAATTACATTATTTCAAGAGGCAAATTACGCTATTACATTTGCAAGTACTGCACGTCATTCAAAACACTCGTATGCGCTTGATTCAATGGGAATTGAAGAAGTTACTATCGCTCTAAATGATATTAGTTTTGATGAATTTGTGTTTCTACAAAACCCTTCAGTAGTTTTATTTGATCGTTATATTACAGAAGAACAGTTTGGGTGGCGAGTGGCCAAACAATGTCCAAATGCCCTTCGGATTTTAGATACAGAGGATTTACATTTTCTTCGGAAAGCAAGAGAAGCGGCTGTAAAAAAAGGACAGGAAATAAGTCTGTATTCAGAAACGGCAAAGCGAGAATTAGCATGTATCCTTAGAAGTGATCTCACCTTGATCATTTCAGAATATGAAAAGACACTCTTAATAGGAACCTTCAAAGTACCGGAAACCCTATTGTATTACCTGCCGTTTTTAGTGGAGCCTAAATCAGAAGAATACAAAAAGGCACTCCCATCCTTTGAGGGACGTCAGGGCTTTATGACGATTGGAAACTTGATGCATGCCCCTAATTTGGATGCCGTTAAATACCTTAAACGAAACATTTGGCCGCAGATTCGGAAACAACTTCCGGATACAACGCTATCCGTTTATGGGCATTATGCGCCTCAACAAATTACAGAGATGCACAATCCAAAAGAAGGTTTTCTAATTAAGGGTTGGGCGTCTAAGGTAGATGTAGTAATGCGAGAAGCGAGAGTTTGCCTAGCACCTTTGCGGTTTGGAGCTGGTTTGAAAGGGAAATTACTGGATGCCATGCAAGAGGGGACCCCGTCTGTTACAACAACCATTGGTGCTGAGGGGATGCATGGTGACTTGCCCTTTTCGGGCTTGGTTTCAGATAACGATGATACCTTGATCGCAAATGCCATTCAATTATATACGGAAAAAGATGGTTGGATGGAGTTGCAAGAAAATGGATTTGCCTTAGTATCACAGCGATTTCATAAAGCTCATTTTTCTGAAGCATTTATTAAGACAATAGGTTTTCTTCAAAATAATACGACGACGCATCGACAAGAGCACTTTATTGGACAGGTATTGACACATCAAACAACCCAAGCATCCAAATACATGAGTAAATGGATACAGGCCAAGAATAAAAGATGAGAATATTAATTTCATTCTCTAGCTTTGGGTTTCGTTGAATTATGAATTTTTTATAAGAATTTGAAGGATATATTTTTATATTTGAGTCCGATCAGCCTTAAAATTACCTCCCCTGATAACTAAATCTAACATGAATTCGAATTCAAAGAGGGATTATTCTGACTTAACCGAAAGAGGGCAT
>JAHZIZ010000332.1 GCA_022601215.1 Bacteroidota bacterium | reverse complement strand
TTCAGCAGCACAAAAAAAAGAAGTCCATCAGCACCTCAAGAAAACCTATTCCTTTAATGAAAAGCGCTACCTTTTTTTAAAGCGTCTTAATCATAAATTAAAGCATTTAAAGACTAAGTTTGTACCCTCAAGTAAAACTGCCAAATGAGTACCAAAGGAGTATCAATTATTATCTGCTGTTACAATAGCGAGCCTCGCATTGAGGCTACCTTATCTCATTTGCTCAAACAGGAACGAAACAGTAGTTTTCCATGGGAGATTATTTTAGTAGATAATAAATGTACCGATGGGACAGTGTCTTTGGCTGCACAACTTTATAATGCTTCTAAGGTAGATGCAAGCTTTAAAGTAATTGAAGAAACCACTCCAGGACTATCATATGCTCGGATCAAAGGACTTCGAGAAGCGCAATATGACTATGTGTTGTACTGCGATGACGATAATTGGCTAGCGCCAAATTATCTAGATACTGCCTATGCAATAATGAATGAGCATCCGGAAATTGGAGTGCTGGGTGGACGTGGTGCTGCAGTAACCGATGGTGAGTTACCCTATTGGTTTACTACCTATCAAGGAAGTTTTGCCTGTGGCGTACAGGCCACGGAAAGCGGTGATATCTCTGGTAGAGGATATGTGTGGGGTGCGGGTTTTATGATTCAGAAAGCGGTGTTACTGAAGTGTTTGGACCTTGGGTTTGAGTTCTTTTGTTCGGATCGAATGGGAAAAAAATTGATGTCGGGTGGTGATTCTGAAGTTTGTAAATGGTATCTCCTTGCCAAAACTAAATTATGGTATGATGACCGACTCATCTTTCAACATTATATGCCTCAAAATAGATTGACAAAAGAACATCTTGAAAAGCTTTTTGAAGGATTTGAAATTTGTAACAAGTATTTAGATGTTTATGATTTGGTTATTGCAGATTTAGCGCAACCGACTAGAGCAAAAAAACGAAAAACTGTAAAGTTGTTTTCTGATCTTCTTTGGGCAAGTTTATTTCAATCTAAAGAAAAGATTGCCATTAAGAAGGAGATTCAACGACTGTATCCAGATGTGAAAAGATTTGCCGTGGATCACGTATATCGAGATGTGTATTCCTATTACATTCGATATCATAACTTGTAAGTCTTTTTAAAATGAATGAATATCCAAAGATATCGGTAGTTACCCCCAATTATAATCAGGCGACATTTATTGAGCAAACTATCAAGTCGGTACTGGAACAAGGATATCCCAATTTAGAGTACATTATTGTCGATGGAGGAAGTACCGATGGCTCTCAAGTGATTATTGAAAAGTACAAAGATCAACTTTCCTATTATCTAAGTGAATCAGATAGCGGTATGTACGATGCTATTAATAAGGGGTTTGCCCAAGCCACTGGAGATGTAATGTGTTGGATTAATAGCGATGATGTTTTTGCTGAGAAGTCCTTGTTTACTATTGCCTCTATCTTTTCTAAAAACCCTAATGTCAATTGGGTGATGTGGTATCCCACGATTATTAATGAGCAAAGTGAAGTAACTTGGCAAGGGCAAGATGCCAAGGTGTTTTCTCCGTATTTCTTCTATCTTCATAATCACCAACGTGGTTTCTCATTTATTCAGCAGGAATCTTGTGTTTGGCGAAGGAGTTTATGGGAAAAAGCAGGAGGAACGATGGATTTGTCATTTTCATTGGCGTCGGATTTCGATTTGTGGATGCGTTTTTTTGCTCATGATAGTTTGTATTTTTCCAAATCTCAATTTTCTGCTTTCAGAAAACGAGATGGACAACAGTCCGAAAACACTAAGAAATACATAACGCAAGCGAATGAATCTGTTGCAAAGAATCAGAAGAAGCTACCATTGTCTAAAAAGATGGTCATTGCTATGGTAAAAGGCTATAGAAAGGTGTTATTTTTGTCTTCAAACAAAAAAAATAGAAATCGGTTTTACCAATGGCAAGATCGATTTTTTGGGACGCCTAGGTATGTGGAAGAGTAGGACTTATTGGTCAAATTCATACTCAAAGTAATCAATTTCTTTTCGATAAAGCTGGTAAATCAGATCTTTAGTGGAATCTGTATAATTTTCGGTGTAAGGACTATAGCTTCGATGAAGCAGTCTTGGTAGCCCACTATCTTCTATCTTCAAATGTTCACAGACTATATTAAAATCTTCTTGTAAGTTTTCAAAGCGACCTATAAAATCCATGGGAACTTCTCCAGCTTTGTTTGTGATAAAATGCCATTGAGAAAAGCGTTTATGGTCTATTTTCTCTTTCAGGAAGGCTTCGTATGATAAATTGTCGTCTGTAATGCGGTACGCTGTGCGCATGGTTGGATCTTTCATAATATTGGCATACCAAGAATACACTCGAGCCCAAGGGTTTCTTACAAAAGTGAATTTATAATAGGATTCGTATTGAGCCTTAGTAAGTACAGGAAAAAAGGCCTGTTTTAAATTCTGAAAGGCAGTCTGTGGTTTCCCTTTCTTAAGCAAAGCGTATGCGCTCAATTTTAGAAATCTTGTTTGCTCAGTAAGCGTTTCAAAATCTTTGATCGTTCTGTGATCCTGAACATCGTTTATCAAATGGTTGAAGTGGCCTAGCTTCTTTTCAATACTTGTGCCACCCGTTTTAAAGTTGTGGACAAAAATGAATTTTCTTTGTTTGGAAATCATAGGACTTGCTTCGCTCTTTAATTTTTGAGGAGGTAAAGGCAGACTAGTTGGACGAAAAATAGTAAGTTTACCTTTCTATACTTCAAAAATAGGATAAAAAACCAAGCCGCTTTTATTTATGGTCAAACTTACCATAATTACGATTAATTACAATAATGTTCAAGGTCTGGAACGCACATTAAAAAGTGTTCAGGCACAGGGTATTACTAATGGCTTGGAGTATATTGTGATTGATGGCGGATCTACCGATGGCAGTATGGAGTTAATAGAATCTTTTAGCACGAGTATCGATTATTGGAAAAGTGAACCGGATCAAGGAGTTTATGATGCTATGAATAAGGGAATTCAAAAAGCTTCCGGTGAGTATTTGCTGTTTCTGAATAGCGGAGATCATTTTTATTCGGACTTAAGCCTCAAAGATCAACTATCAAAAATGCATGGGGCATCGATTATTGCCTTTAGTATAGAAACGAAGCTTAATGGTGTGAGTAAGGTTAAACATCATCCAGCTGACTTTACTTTGGACTTTCTTTATACCGATACTTTTGCTCACCAATCGACCCTTATTAAGAAGTCTTTGTTTGATTCTGTGGGCTTATATAGTACCGCTTATAAAATTGTATCGGATTGGAAGTTCTTTTTAGATGCCACAGTAAAACACGGAGCGACGTACAAAAGTGTCGAAGAAGTTTTTACAACATATTACTTGGATGGTATGAGCGCTACGGCAGATGGAACGCTTATACGTAAGAAAGAGCGACGAGAAATACTGGCTAAAGACTACGGATTTCTAAACAAAGATTATCAAGAATTTCAATTGCTAAAAAGCAATCGTTTTAAAGCTTTAAAGGCGATGGAATCATCTGGTGTTACAAGAAAACTGAATTCACTCTGGCTGCGTTTACTCTTGCTACTTACTAAAGGAAAAACAACTAAAGATTTATAGGGAAATGATCCCCAAAATAATTCATTATTGCTGGTTTGGCCCTAACGAAAAGAGTGAGGTGGCAAAGCAATGCATTGAAAGTTGGAAAAAGCATTGCCCAGATTATGAGTTGAAAGAATGGAATGAAAGTAATAGTAAGTTCCTTCAGAATAAGTTTTATAAAGACGCCTACAGAAAGAGAAAATATGCCTTTGTCGCCGATGTAATCAGAGTAGAGGCGCTAACAAAGTATGGAGGGATTTATATGGATCTAGATATGCTTTTGGTAAAAGCCTTGGATCCATTATTGAAATTAGATTTTTTTAGTGGTTTTGAAGTGCCAGAAAGAGCCGCTTATGGCTTGTTTGGAGGCGTTGCCAATCATAGGTTTTTTAAAGAGATGAAAGCGTTTTATGATATCACGGTCTTTAACCCTTATTCGCTGCCTGTTATTACTCATGCGTTTGCTCCACTAATGCAAATTGATAACTTGAAGGAAAATGAAACCCTCCTTGAGCCTGAGTATTTTTATGCTCTACCTTATGAGGAGCGGGAGAAAGACTATAAAAGTTATATCACAGCTCACAGTTATGCCGTACACCTATGGGACCATTCTTGGCAGGTAAAATCAACCAATGAAACAAAAAGGAGTTTGATAAACAAGTTGTATGAAGTGACTTTGGATTATGTAATACACGGATATCCATATGCTCATTTTAAGCGTTATTTTAGAGAGTTTTCAAGGAAGTTATATCATCAAGTAATCGAGAAGAAACTGTGAAAATAGTACATGTAACATCTTCATCCAAAGGCGGAGCTGGCATCGCTGCCCTTAGATTGCATCACGCGCTGCGAGCAGCTGGCGTTGCTTCGGACTATGTGTCAAAAAATCTCACTATTGATTTTGATGGAAAGCTTATAGAAGACACGTTTTTTGCCTATAAAAAACCTTCGCTAGTACAGCGAGTAATGGGTAAACTCAAGCGAATATTTTCAATAGTAAGTCGTAATTTAGAAAGGCAGGTGGCCGATATGCAAACCGAATGGGACGTAGAAATGGTCTCTTCGCCTTATAGTAACTTTAGTATTGATAAACATCCCCTGTTGTTGCAGTCAGATGTGGTTAATCTCCATATGGTAACTGGTATGCTTTCTTATGAAACTTTTTTTTCTGAATGTAGAAAACCAATTGTATGGACACTACATGACATGAATCCATTTTTGGGTTTATTTCATTATCAAGGGGATCATGAAAAGTATATTTCAGCAAAACAGTTAGATACCGTTGTCCAAAAAATAAAGGTGGAAGGGATTTCCAAGATAAATAAAGGGGCGATAGTTAGCCCATCCAAATGGCTGTTGACAGCTGCTCAAACCAGTAAAGTTTTTAAACAAATCCAATCTTTTACTACCATTGCTAATGGTATTGATTTACAAGTGTTTCAACCGCAGGCAGCTTCCTTACGCGGTCGTTTTGGTATTTCTAAAAGTGAGAAAGTGTTGCTTTTTGTTGCTGCTGCCCTAAGTGTAGAACGAAAAGGCGGTCAATTACTATTAGAAGCCTTAGAACAAATCTCCTTTCCAATCACCCTTTTAACTTTAGGAAAAGGTGTCATTG
>JAHZIZ010000331.1 GCA_022601215.1 Bacteroidota bacterium | reverse complement strand
GTGAGCCCGATAGGATTCGAACCTATGACCGCCTCCTTAGAAGGGAGGTGCTCTATCCAGCTGAGCTACGAGCCCGTAGCCATTATTCTAGTTTTGAGAGTTGAATAATAAACTCTATACTAAAAAACCGAACAGAAGTTCGGTTTTTGTCGGGGTGGCAGGATTCGAACCTGCGACCTCCTCGTCCCAAACGAGGCGCGATAACCGGGCTACGCTACACCCCGTGCATTTTGCGGAGAGACAGGGATTCGAACCCTGGCGACGGTTGCCCGTCGACAGATTAGCAATCTGCTCCATTACCACTCTGGCACCTCTCCAAATGGATATAATATCCTTTGAAATGCGGATGCAAAGGTAGCTTATTTCTATGGTATCTAACAAAAAAATATTCTCTTTTTTCATTCGAAATGGAAACTTTTATTTTTTGAGCTTATAACTTCCTACAAACCAAGACTATTTTCTCATTATTAAGTTGGGTCGTAAAGAACAAATAATAGTTGCCACCATCCTTAATTTTCCATTTTTTTCTCAATTGGGCTACCGTTTCAGGGAAGTTCCTGATCGTAATATTGGCCGAATTCATCGTCAAACGAGTCCTCATCTCTTTTTTCTGATAGGAAATCACCTGCTCAACACGAAATGATCGACCAGGAAAAGGTTTGATTTCATCTGAAGTAAATAAATGACTATGTCGATGGAGTTTTTCCAACCCCAACCGATTTGAAATATGACTATAACCACCACTTTTCATAATTGCCGCATTAGGCTCGTACAAATATTTTTTCGGAGTTCCGTATGTTGTTTCTGAAGGCGTGTCTAGCTCAAAACTGAAAACCTCTTGTTTCTCTTTTGTAATATTGACGCTTCGGAGCACTATCGTTTCACTTACTTTGGTTTTTTGCAAAACCCAAAGCAATTCTTTCACATCATTTTCTACGGCAACTACATGAATTTCCTTTACAAATTTTAATTCAGCTAATCCCGCTGAAATATCGAGCATAGGGGAGGTCTTAATAAGTAATGTGTTACTATGAGAAACTAGTTCATCGAAATGGGTTATGACATTCGGGAAACAATCTCTTAGGAAAAAAACCTTTCCTTTCACATCATCTCGCCTTGCAGGATCTACATAGATAACGTCATAGTTATTTGCTCCTATAGATGTGATGCCATCGCTCGCAATGCATTTGATATTTTGCTTTCCTAAATGCTTAAAATTGTGTGCTGCTAGCTTTGATAGTTGTTCATTCTGTTCGATATGATAGACCGTTTCAAAGTGCTCAGAAAAAAATAGACAATCCACTCCTAAACCTCCAGTAATATCAATAAGTGTCTTTCCTTTCACCAAAGAGGCTTTATATTTTGCCGTTGTTTCCGATGAGGATTGCTCTATATGTAGTTTGGGTGGATAGTAAATCCTTTGCGTCGCGTGGTAACTTGGTAATTTGTCTTTTGCTTTTTTATAACCGTCTATTTGCTGTAGTAATTCTTGTATTGCAACACCATCAAACGGACTTCCTTTGAAAGCAAGCTTGGTGCTATCCCCGTTAAAGCTATGGATAAAATCTTGGACATCTGCCTGTAGTAATAAAGAGTTCAAGATTTAATGGGTTTTTGTTATTTCATATAATGCGATGGCTGTAGCCTGCGTTACATTCATGCTGCTATTATTACCAAACATTTGAATGTGATAACAGTTGTCAAGGAGAGGTAGTATTGAGTTGGATATCCCATGCTTTTCATTTCCAACAACTAACACAATTTTTGACGTAGCTAAGTGAGATGCTTTTTGAATGACCTCACTGTCCAATGTTATTTCAAGGCCTGCTAAATAAAAGCCCTCCTTTTTTAACTGAGTTAATGTATCATTGGTGTTTTCCACCATTGAAAATGTAATAAATCGCTCTGTACTCCTTGCTGTTCTTTTCAATCGAGTGGAATCAAGATCAACGTTGGGGTTATTACTTATTATTTGCTTAATACCAAAAGCATCTGCAAGTCTAAATAGGCCACCTATGTTTGCTGGACTTGTAACACCATCGAAAAATAGTACAATTGACTTTTGGTGGAGAAGTGAAGGCGTGTTATCATGCGTACGCTGCTGAGTCATCGTAATTCAATTAGTTCTCAAAAGCATATTTGACAATATTAGCTCCCATTCTTAAGGCTTTTAATCGCACTTCTTCTGGGTCATTATGGATTTCGGGATTCTCCCAGCCATCACCTAAATCGCTTTCAAAGGTATAGAGTAATACTAATCTTCCCTCCAAGGTTATTCCGAACGCCTGTGGTCTTGAATTATCATGCTCATGTATTTTAGGCAAACCGCTAGGGAACTTGAAATGATTTGAGAAAAGAGGATGGTCTACAGGCAATTCTTCCAATTCCTGATTAGGAAAGATCTTTGCCAATTCCTTCCGAAGGTATTGGTCCATTCCATAATTATCATCAATATGAAGAAAGCCGCCACTCAACAAATAGTTTCTAAGATTTTCAGCTTCTTCTCCTGTGAAGAATACATTTCCATGGCCCGTCATGTGAACAAAAGGGTAGTTGTATAGATCTACACTATCTGGACTCACGTTATCGGTTCTTTCATCCAGTGTTGTGTTGATGTGTTCATTACAAAATCGGATGAGATTGGGTAGTGCTGTAGGATTGCTATACCAATCTCCACCACCGCTATACTGCAACACAGCTAGTTCTTGAGCAGACAGTGTAATTGAAATCATAAGGAATACAAGAAGAATTGTAGATTGACGCATAGCGTTTCAAAAATACAAAGATTAGCTAGGCTAAGAAATTAAAAGTCTAAATTTTATCAAACATTTCACCGAATAGGGTATCCGTGAAATTGCGCCAATCTTTCTTCATGCCAGCGACTTTTTTTCGTTGACTAGAGGAAAGCACACGGAGGTAGGTCGTAGATGGTTCCTCGCG
>JAHZIZ010000330.1 GCA_022601215.1 Bacteroidota bacterium | reverse complement strand
TGATTACGAATTGTCAACGCAAGCATTGGACGAAACAAGTAGTAAGGCAAGGCTTCAGCAAAGTAATAAAATGCGACTATTGACCAATCCTGCCATACGAGAATTTATGGAGACAACAGGTTTGGCACCAAAAGGGGTTGAACTTCCTGAGTTTACCAAAACGGCTGAGGATGTTGATATGTACATTAAAATGGGTGGTGTTCGATTGGACTACGAAATAGCGATAAAAGATGCTGTGGAGTCCACAAAGTACGAATCTCATTACGATACCATAAAAGATAAGCTAGTCGAAGATGTGATTGATTTGGGCATTATTTCAACAATTACTAAGGTTCATACTAAGACTAACAAAGTAATGACAGACTATGTAGATCCTCAGTATTTAATCATGCAGCCATCAAAATACGAGGACCACAGAGATAGTGGTTGGGGAGGCGTTATCCGAACGGTATCCATTAATCAGTTAAGAATGGAATCCTCGTTGACAGAGCAGCAATTGATTGATATTGCCAAGCAGTATAATGGTAAGCAGGGGAATCATCGAATTAATAGCTTTGAAGTGCCTGTGTCGATCGAGTATCAAAAAAGTTACCGAAACGACTATGATTTTGACACAACAGAAATTGGCTACAACCAGTTTTCGGTAAACGTATTGGAATGTTACTTTGTGGCAAAAGATGTAGAGCGTTATATTATTGGAAATAGAGGCGATACGGGGAATTACGTCTATGACAAGGCGAAGAAACGCAATACAAAGCTTAGTAAAAAGAAAAAAGCAGAGGGATATAGAACGGATGATAATGTTATCGAGAAAGTCTATAAAGTTCATTGGATCATAGGAACAGATATCATTTACGACTTTGGCGAAGAATACGCTATCGCTAAGAAAAATGTAAATGGTGTCAAACAAGCTCTGTTACCACTGCAAGTATATGCCAATAAAACTAAGAGTTTAGTTGAGAGAATGATGAGCTTTGCTGATGATATCCAATTGGCAACGCTAAAGAAACGAAACGCGCTGGCTAGAATGGCACCAGGTCCTCGTATGGTAATTGATAAATCTATATTAAGGGATTCTGTTACGATCGGCAAGGAAGAGTACTCTATGCTTGATTTAGTAAGTTTATATAGCAAGTCTGGTATATTGATTGTAGAATCAATAGCAGAGTATGAAGCTGATGAAGGGGCTAGTAATCGCAAACCATTTGACTACATGCCTAGTGGTGTTGTGGAGGACCTTCAGATCTTCCTAAATGATATCAATCACAATATTGACCAGATACGTCAAGTAACAGGGCTAAATGAGGTGTCGGATGGAACCACACAAAATAAGGATCTGTTAGTTGGAGTAATGGAAGGGTTGAACGCATCGGCAAACAACGCCCTTCGTCCTCACTTTAGACTATATGAGGGGTTATACAAAAACTGGTGTAGGTACACGGTATTGAAATGGCAAACCGCTTTGATGGGTGGGGAAATTGACGTTCGCTACATCCCAATTGGAGATTCGTACATCAATACGATAAAGCTATCCAAAGGGCTTACCGAGTACGATTATGGTATTCATCTTACGTTAATACCAAGTGAGGAAGATCGTCAATTAATGCTCCAGGATCTATTGGTGGCGAAACAGAACAACCAATTGGCGATAGAAGATTATTACGTATTGCGTAATTTAATTCGCAATGGTGACATGAAAAAAGCACAGCTATACCTAGCGAAAGCAGCTAGAGAACACGCCGCTAAAGTCCATCAAAAAGAAATGGAGAAAATTCAAGCTAATGGGGAGGCTAGTGGTCAAGCCGCTGCAATGGCTGAACAGGAACGCGCCAAAACAGAGATGTTAGTCATAGATGGTAAATTAAAGACTATTATGGCGCAAGGAGAGGAAGATAGAAAAACGCTGCAATTAAAAATGCAAATGGAAGCCCAACAAAGCGCAGCTCAGGATGCTCGTAAGCTAGGTGGAAATTTAGCAGAAAAGGCCATGGATGCAACATTAAGTCAAGAGCAAGGAGAAGAAGAAGTTCCCCAAGCTTGATAATATAGCAATTTTTTATTACTTTTGATTAAAATAAATATGTAATGGACGAAGAAGATTTTAACATAGCAAACCCAGATGAACTAATCAGTAGTGTTACAGCGCCACCTTCTACAGAGGAGGCAGTGCAAACACCAGAAACGTTTGGGGAACTACCTTCGGATCAATTTTTTGCTGGCCTAAGTGCCGCTACCGATGGCGAAATCAAAGACTATGCACAATTCAATGAATTGCGTGGTTATAAAGCAAAGTTTACCGAGCTACAGAAACGTGCAAACGAACTGGAAGCGAAGGCGCAAATAGATCCTCATGCATCGGAGCTAACGAAAGCGTTAGACGAAATGACGAGGCACGGTGCGTCTATAGATGAACTTGGGCATTTTATAAACTTGCAAAAACTGAACTTTGCTGAGATGTCTGATGGTGAAGCTATCATTATGGCAAAAAAACTGTCCTTAAAAGGTCAATTAACTGACCAGGAGTTACAGGAATGGTATAAGCATACGTATGAGAATGTAGAGGATGGAGAAGAACTGAGTGCAGTTCAAAAAGCAAATCGTATCGAAACTGCACAGGCAGCTAGAGCGGAGCTTGAAAAGCACAAGGTAGACTCTGGACAGCCTGCATCTATCAAACAAGCACAAATCCGACAACAGCAATTTGACCAACGCGCAGGAATGTGGGACAAAGTTATGTCTCAAACATTCGGTCAAGCTGAATCTCAAACCTTCTCTGCTCCTATTGGGAAAGATGATGAAGGGAATGATGTTATGTTCGATTTAAACTTTCCTGTACCTGCTAATGTTAGAATGGAAATTTCGTCACATGCAGCTAAATTTGCTGCTCAAAACCAGTTTAACGGCAACCAAGAAGAGTTTGAAAAAGTTCAAGAATTTTGTAGACAATTGCTTTGGACAAAAATGGGACCTCAAATCTATGCAGCAGGCATTAGAGATGCTAAAAGCAAAACGGCTGAAGAGATTGCACAGGCTAATCACAACGTCAGACCGATAGGAGGAGATCCCAAACCTAAAAGCAAAACAGAAGAAACTAAACAAGCTGCAAAATTAGCAAACTTCATGAGAAAGAAAGGGCCGTTTGCTAGGTAACACACACACACACACACACACAG
>JAHZIZ010000036.1 GCA_022601215.1 Bacteroidota bacterium | reverse complement strand
TATCATCATCTGAAGCTAAGCGCAACAAAATATCATAGGTAAGATCGAACCCTCTTACCGCGTAATGATTTGGCAAGACACCATAGGTGTTTTTATAGCTTACAACAAAGGCATCTTTATCGCTATAAACGTACCCTTTTCGGACTGACGGAAATGTAAATCCAAGTTTCGCCAAATGCATATTTGAAATATCATGATAGTCGTAACCATCATTTTTATTTGTAGTAAACAAGCGAATTTTTTGTTGTTCCGGCATACCATTCAATAAACCAACAACATTACTAAGAATCACAGGATCGTTAGTTTCCAATACAACCCAGTTCTCCTTTGTTTTATCTATTTGCTTCTCGATATCCACTACATACAGAAATCCTTTTTCCCTGGGCGACAATGTCTTCGCATTTGGCAAAGCATTTAACAAGGCTTGTTTCTGTTTTGTTCGTCCCTTATCACTGATGATTATGACATTTTTATCCCCAACATTTTCAACTAGATAAGCAATCATTTGCTCCTCCAATAAAGCGTCATTAGGAAGCGTTTGAAACATATTCGAAGTTAGCCTCATCGCTTTGTTACTCAAAGGTGAAAAAACAGGCACATTTTCATCCTTTAATAGGGAAGCTGCTCGCTCCACATTCTTACTTAAAAGCGGACCAATAACTGCATCGGTCGCCTCCCAGTTTTTATCTTGAATTGCGGAAGTCACATACTCGGCATTACCCTCAGTATCTATAACATCTATATAGGTAGAAATGCCCTTGTCTTTGGCAAACTCGGCAGCCATAAGTACCCCACTGTAAAAATCAAGAGACACTCTTAAAAGACGATTACTTTTCATTAAATCCTGTTGCACGGATATCGAATCTGAATTCATCTTACGAAGTTGAAATGGAAGCATTACCGCGAGTCGCTTTTTAGAGGTGTTTATAATACCGTTTTCAAGATCCACAAGATTCGGATTTGCCTCCAAGGTTTCCGAAATTTCTTTCGGAATCTTCAAAATCATTCCTTCTTTTAAGCCATCATTTGCATAAGGATTTAACGCAACAATTTCCTCTTGACTCAATCCAAGCTTAACTTTTAATCTGTAAAACCCTTCCTTTGGCAAAACTTCATAGAAGTCGAATTCTGTTTCTTCAATTGTGGCTGTTTCCGTAACAGCCGTAGCGGGTACATTTAATATAGTGCCAATAGGTAGGTTGGCAGGCATGTCCGGATTTAAAGCCTCCAATTCCGGTATACTAATTCCAAATTTACGAGCGATCCCATATCTGGTTTCTTTAGCAGCAACCATATGTTTGTCTGCTCCAACTTCTGTAGTAGTTTGTTCTTCTCCGGCCTCCTCGGTATTAACTATTGGAGTTGGAGTATTTTTTGGAATTAGTGGAATTTGAAGTTTTTCGCCTTTTTTTAATGGCTTGGCATACAGGTGTTTGTTATATTTCTTAAGGTCATCGACTGAGACTCCGTATTTTTTTGAAATACTAAAAAGCGTCTCTTTTCGCCTCACTTTGTGTTTCTTAAATTTTACCTCAGTACTTCCTTGGAGAATTATATCTTCTGAAGGAAGAATGATAATACTACCCAAGCCAATACCTTTTTTAGTATCTGGATTAAGTTTATATATCTGCTTTTCAGAAACATTGTACTTCTTTGAAATACTATAAACTGTTTCGCCTTCTTGTACTCTATGGCTACGAAACTTTTCTTGTGCTGGAATTTCCGCGTAACTCGTACACGACACCATAAGAAAAGTGATAATGACAACTAAATATTTCACTTGCTAACTATAATTAATTATTCCCACTCAATGGTGGCTGGCGGTTTACTACTTATGTCGTACACCACTCTATTAACGCCTTTTACGCGGTTTATTATATGATTGGATGTTTCTTGCAAAAACTCATAAGGTAAATTAACCCAATCTGCCGTCATCCCATCTGTACTTTCCACAGCTCGTAAGGCAACTACTTTCTCATAGGTCCTTTCATCTCCCATGACTCCTACACTCTGAACTGGTAGTAAAATAGCACCTGCTTGCCATACCTTATTATACAAATCCCATTTCTTCAATCCATCGATAAAAATGGCATCCACCTCTTGTAATATACGAACTTTTTCTTCGGTGATATCTCCTAGGATTCTTATTGCAAGTCCTGGGCCTGGGAAAGGATGTCTTCCTAATAAATCCTTATCAATTCCAAGTTGCGCTCCTACTCTTCTCACCTCGTCTTTAAACAACATGCGCAAAGGCTCTACTATTTTCAACTTCATAAAATCTGGTAAACCACCAACGTTATGATGCGATTTTATGGTTACTGAAGGTCCGTTTACCGAAACACTTTCAATTACATCGGGGTAAATAGTTCCTTGCGCCAACCAATCCACACCCTCAATTGAGGTAGCTTCATCATCAAATACTTCAATAAATGCATTCCCTATGGCCTTTCTCTTTGCTTCAGGATCACTCTCATCTTTTAGAGCTTTCAAGAAACGTGCCGAAGCATCAACTCCTTTTACGTTCAACCCCATTCCTTTGTACTGCTCGAGCACGCTTTGGAATTCATTCTTACGTAATAATCCATTATTCACAAAAATACAATAGAGGTTCTTCCCTATAGCTTGATGTAGTAAAACGGCAGCCACGGTAGAATCTACCCCACCACTTAAACCTAGTACCACCTTATCATTGCCCAGTTTATCTTTTAATTCCTGAATAGTACTTTCCGCGAAGGCAGCAGGTGTCCAAGAGGGTTCTACTCCCGCTATCTCCACAAGGAAATTTTCAAGCAATTGCTTTCCATGGCTTGTATGATATACTTCGGGATGAAATTGAATCGCATAAGTCTCTTCTCCTTCAATACGAAATGCAGCATTGGCTACGTCATTTGTACTTGCCAAACGCACTCCACCTGTTGGAAGTTCAGCAATCGTATCACTGTGACTCATCCAAACTTGAGTATCTTCAGGTATACCTGCAAAAAGTCCGTTATTATCATGAATAGTTGTCAAATTGGCTCTACCGTATTCCCTAATATTAGAAGGCTTGACTTCCCCTCCATTAAAATGGGCTAGGTACTGTGCGCCGTAACAAACCCCTAAGAGTGGTTTGTTCCCTTTAATATTTGAAAGATCAGGATGCGCAGCATCCTCGGCGCGCACCGACAATGGGCTCCCCGATAAAATGACAGCTTTAAAACTTGATAAATCTTCTGGAACTTTATGATATGGATGAATTTCGCAATAGATGTTCAACTCTCTAACACGTCTAGCAATTAGCTGCGTGTATTGCGATCCAAAATCGAGAATAAGGACGTTGTTTTGCATCCGCAAAAATAGTTTAAAATTTATTTTTGCTCAACGAATAATGAGAATTTTTTAATGAGACTTTCAGGTAAAGCTAAGCTACTAGCATTATAGTGTAATAATCGTGAATTCATGTGACAAGGGCCTGAGTTCTTTCTTTAAACATTGGAGCAAACTATCTCCGTACTCTAAATAAAACTCAGAAAAGTTCACCGAACGTTCTTGCAGACTCTGTTTAGGAAATAATTGATCTTGAATTTGAGTTAATCGTTCTAGTTGATCGACTAACTTTCGTTTTTGCGCCCTTAATAGACGTTTTTCTAAATTATTTATACCTTTCAATTGCTTCTTTTCTTGCGCACCAACAGCACCTAAAAAAGAGGCATCTGTTTGTTTGGCTAATTCATATAATCCCTCAAATTGCTTACGTAAATGAATCTGTAGTTCAGAAAAATCAATTGCCACCTCTGAAATCTTATGAGTAAAGGCCGTGGTTAATTCATGTTGTTTCTGAAACAACTCTTTTGTTTCTACTTCTAGCTTGTTAAGTTTATCCGAAAGTTTTACAGGCACCAATAAGACTGAATTTCGCAATAATAACATGGGAAATGGCACCTGAACACTCTTAAAATAATCTTGCAGTTGAAACCAATAGGCCAACTCACCACCACCGCCTATATAACATAAATTGGGTAAAATCACTTCTTGATACAAGGGTCTCAGTAATGCATTTGGCGAAAATCGTTCGGGATGATTATGTAACTCCTTTCTAATTTCTTCAGAAGAAAAAACATAATCCGTTTCGTTTACATAAAAACGCCCTTCTTTTTCTATAATGCGTTCTCTAACTCCGTTCGTCAAATAAAACAGGTTAATTTCTCTTGGGTGTACTTGCTCTCCATAGCCAACCTCAATTAATCTCCGAGTCGTTTCCGTAACTTTAGTATAAGCAAGATTATCGAAAAGTTCTTTTTCAGCATACGGAATAAAAGTCTTCTTTAATTGAGCATCGTTACCATCTACAATGACTAGCCCATATTCCTTGAACAACTCATTGGCAATATAACGGGTAGCTTCGGCCAGAGTATGATGCTCTGTATATCCTTTAGCAAATAAATTTTTTAAATAATCAGCAGGATCACCACCCCCCAATTGTTTTTCAAATACTTCAAAAACAGAGGCCAATCCGTCCGTAGACATCTCCCCTACAGCACCGCCACTAGATCGTTCCCATGTGATTTTTTTTCCATTGAAATTGAAATAATTGATCTCATCAAAATCGTGATCTTCAGTGGCCATCCAATAGATGGGCACGAATCGATTTCCAGGATAACTTTTGTTGAGTTCTTCTGAAAGGTTGATT
>JAHZIZ010000329.1 GCA_022601215.1 Bacteroidota bacterium | reverse complement strand
AGTTGCTAATTTTTCTGACTTTCTGGCCGAGAAAACTCATACAAATTACTTTCATCTAAGTAAGATAGGTTTTCATATCCTTCCATTTCCTCTCTCAATATTTGCGGTATGGATAATTTTTTGGTTCGATAGGAGTTGTCAATCTTTTCGACTTCAATTTGCCAAATATGACTTTTGGTGAAGGCCCAAAGGATGTCATTACTAACTACTAGTTTACCAGAGCTAAACTCATTTCCGTTGAATATTTCACTTAGTTCTTCTACGTTGGCAAAGCTTTTTTTGACGGGATCATATTCAAAGATTCCTTTTTTATTGGCATAAAAGATACGATTGTTGAAGGCTACTAGACTAGAATGGATTCCCTTGCTTAATGACTTTACAGTATGATAATTTTCAATTTTGTCAAAAGCTTCATTGGCCTGAAGTTGAAAAACGCCTTTGTATTCATGACTCACAAAAATGGTTAGGTCATCGGTAATTTCAAAATGCTTACAGGAGATGTCGAAGCCCTTTAGTTTGGATTTAATTTTCCAAGCACCAGACTCTTTGCTAAGGGTATATAGTCCAGTATAATTTCCTTGCAGAAGGAGATTGGGTTGAGTTGGAATTTTTTTAATATCCCAGGTCCCTTGAATTGTTGCAACCAATTGAGCTTTTCCTTCTTCGACTATAAAAGTTCCTAAGTTATGTCCACAAAATAATGTGTCATCAATTACTTTTAAATTCCAAACGGGCCCTTCTGTACCTTCAATTAAAATGAAATCAACGCTTTGATCTAGGGGTCGATAGAATAGGCCTTGATTCGTCCCAAGATAAAGATTACCGCCAAAAGATTGTGAGGCATAGGTGGTCCCTAAACGACCCGTATGATCCACATAATTTTGTAATGGCGCACTGGTATTAATACAATCCAAACCATTGTCTAATCCAACCCATATGTTTTTTCGCTGATCTTCAAAAAGTGTGAGCGCGGTATTATTATCCAATCCATTGGTTTGATCCAGGTTGTATAATATTTTGCCAGTTTTAGAAATATGATATACGCCATGGGTTATAGTTCCTAGTAAAATGCTCGCATCTTCCATTTGTATTCCACTATAAATAGCGATGGATTGCAAAGCAAAATCTGATGCTGTTTTCCATGGAAGAATCTCCTTGCCATTTAATTTAAAAAACCCATTTTTTTCTGAAATAAAAGTGAGAGCATCATCAATAATAAATGCGGCGATAAATCTATTGGTTTTTGCCAGTTCATGATCTGACACGAGTTCTTTTTTTCCGTTCCTTATGGAAAAAATTCCTTCGCTAACGACTTGAAAATAGATTTCATTGTTGAGCTTGTAAATTTTTGAGATAGTATGGTCTGCTTCAATACTACTAATGTTACCAGTTGCTTTATTTAGAATTAGAATTCTATCTAGAGATTGGAAAAACAACCATTTTTGATGGTGAATGATGTTCCAAAACTGCTCGTCCTCAATGATATCAATATTTTTCTGCTGGTTGAGTGATGTGTATACCAAGTCGCTCTGTTTGGTTTTTGTCCAAAATCCAAAATCCATATACGCTCCCGTATAAATGGTATCATTTATAACATTAACCGATCTAATTATAGTTTCATTTGGTGAGGGATATAAAGTCCATTTAGCACCGTTGAATTCCAGAAGTCCCGCATTATTGGCCACATAAATTGTCCCTTCTTTGGCTTGAGATACCATCCAGTTTTGATTGTCGGCACCATAGGCTTCGGGTGTAAAGTTAACCACTGGTGGAAGTTCCTGTGCGACAAGAGTGCAAGCACATAGGGCATATAGAAGGAGTAGATAAAGTCTAACTATCAAGGCTCAGTAATTAAGCATTCAAGGTTCAATTTAGGCTTTATTTTTTAAAAAGTAAGAATGCCCTTTTGCGAGCTTGGTTGGATGGTTAAAAAAACAAAGCCCTTTTGTAAACTCGGCTTCTATAAGATAGTGACTTCCTTTAAAATAGGATTGAAGAACTGTTACTTCTAAGGAGGTGATAGTCTGAGACACCATGAGCTGATGTGGAAGAAGTACTGCTTTTTTTTTCGAGAGAATTCCCGCAGGAAGCATTGTAACGTCACCAAAGAAACTAGCTTGATAGGGCGTTTTAATATTTTGATATACCTCCTGAACAACACCATAGAGAGTTTTTTTGCCATTTTGAAGCATGAGAACGGTGTCAGAAAAAGCCAAAGCTTCTTCACTGTCGTGAGTTGCCGTAATACAACTAATTTTGTTCTTTTTTAAATACCGAAATAAGTTTCTACGTAGTTTATTTTTTCTGAAAGAATCGATGTTGCTAAACGGTTCGTCAAGTAAAAGTAATTCTGGCTCTTTGGCCAGTGCTTTTGCTAAGGCAACCCGCTGTTTTTGACCGCCACTGAGGTTTTTAACTATTTCATCTTTAAAGGAAACCAGATCAACCACCTCCAAAAGTTCGGACACACGGTCTGCGTCTTTATCAAGATCCAGTCTACTGAGATGAGTGGCAATGTTTTCAGAAACTGAAATAAATGGCATAACATTGAATTCTTGGGCGACTAACTTTATAAATGGTTCTCCAGGAACTAGATTATGTCGTGGGCCGAGCAGTTTTTTTTCATTCCAAAATATATGTCCATGTTCTAGATGCAAGAGTCCGTATATAATGTGGAGTAACGTGGATTTACCACAGCCACTTTCTCCCAAAATTACCAAGTGCTCTCCTTTTTTCAACTGAAAAGAAAGATCCTTCAGGATTTCTTTTTCGGAATATGAGAAAGAAGTAATAGTAGTTTGAAGCATTCTCTAAAACTATAAAAGGGTGTCAGAGCCGTTTTGACTGCGCGCTCAAGGT
>JAHZIZ010000328.1 GCA_022601215.1 Bacteroidota bacterium | reverse complement strand
TTGTTCCAGCCTTAGTGCCAATGTGCATGTATTATATCCTTTTTCAGAAAAAGAAAACGTGCAACAGTTTATCGCCGAAGAATTAGCCTCTTTTTGTAAAAATGAAGAGTACATTCATGATGCTGTTGGTTTGGGAGCTACTTCAATACAAGAGAAATAGTACTCAAGATTATATTTTTTGAACTGAGACGAGCAAAATAAATTCCCGCAGGTAGTTTGCCTCTATGAAACACAGTGTTTTCTGAAAGCACTTGCACAGTAGTTACTTCTTGTCCTAAGTAGTTATACAGCGCTATAGTAGTTCCTATAATATGTTCCGTAGGAACTCTAAATGTCGTACCATTTTTCACAGGATTGGGAGAGACAATAAGCTTGTTTTTTGAATGATCTATCAGCCCTAAGGTGGTGATGCTTTCCACTTCAAGACGGACACTATTCGATTCGCAGAATACCTCAAACCGATACTCAAGTCCCTCATAGGAGGCAGTGGTAAACTGTGGAAACGAGCAACTACTCTGACTTAAGTTCCAAGTAACAATATCGAATCCATCTCCAAGCGCCAAATGGTCCATTAGACGCACATTTATATAACCGTCCAATTGTGGACTCCCAACAATAGTTATCGCATCGTATTCGCCTTCACTTGGACTTAGGATGTCTACTTCTAACGTTCCTTCTTGAATGGCAAAATTATTAGTGATATGCATCGTCCCAATTTCTCCTTCGTTTCCTGGGTAGACAGTGCCTTCGTTCATAACATCACTAGTAATATCATAGGTTCCGGCACCTTCCATACGTCCCGATGAGGTCGTTGTAAAATGAGATCCGCCGGCAAGTAAGAGTAATATCTCATCATGTGCTACATTGATAGTACCTGAATTATTAATTTCCATAATTAAATAGAAATTGCCAATAGGGTTGATACCATCGGCTCGTTTTCTTACAAGCCCTTCATTGTTTAGTACCGTGTTATTATTTTGCTGAAGAAAACCTCCAACACTTGCTATATCTATGGTGCCAGTACTTGCATTGTTGATCGTACAGGAATTAAACTGAGCCTGATTAGATTCAGCAACAAGAATCAAGGCATTATTTTGAATGGTAACATTGTCAAAACCTTTTAACATAACATCATTCACTTTGAAGGAACCGTTATTGACGATGGTGGCTCCCCCTGAAATGATTCCTTGCTTAAAAATAAGGGCGGCATCATTGGCTATTAGGACCTCAGTTGATACCGTTAAGTCGTTTAAAACGATGAGCATGCCAACGGCATCAATAGACAAGGAACTAGCCACAGCTTCGGCAGCCGTAATCTCCACAATAAAGTTGCTTGGTATGAGCACTTCACTGGATGCATCCGGAACTGTGTTGACCTCCCAATTGGTTGCCAGAAACCAATCTTCATTTCCACCGTTTCCAGTCCAAATGTGGGTTTGTCCAAAAAATGAATGTGTTGTGCAAAGAAGACAACAAATGGAGAGGTAGATGACTTTTTTCATAACAGCAGTGTTTGGCAGCTACAAAGTACAAAAAATCAATGAGTTATGTTTTTTTTGTTTTAAGATAGTTTTCGGAAAAGAAAGGTTTTTATAGCCTATCTTTGTAACGAATTAAAGTTATTTGTATCAAATACAGTATCTTTAGCATACTAAACCACACAATTATGCGCGGTCCCCTGTTCTACTCAAAAATTCTTCTCTTCGGAGAATATGGCATCATTAAAGATTCCAAAGGACTATCCATCCCTTATAATTTTTACAACGGAGCATTAAAAATTGATGAACACAAGACGGTTGCAACTCACAAGAGTAATGAGGCGCTCCAACGTTTTGTAATTTATCTAGATGAATTACAACAGGATCAACCAGATTTGGTTGCTTTTGATATGAATACGTTGAAAAATGATGTGTCCGAAGGATTGTATTTTGATTCAAGTATTCCGCAGGGATATGGTGTAGGAAGTAGCGGTGCTTTGGTAGCTGCTATTTACGACAAGTATGCCGCTAACAAAATTACTGTTTTAGAAAATTTAACGAGAGAGAAACTACTACAATTAAAGCAAATTTTTGCAGAAATGGAGTCTTTCTTTCATGGTAAGTCGTCTGGTTTAGATCCATTAAATAGTTATTTGAGTTTGCCCATTCTTATTAATTCTAAGGACAACATCGAACCTGCCGGAATTCCTTCACAGGAAAAAGAAGGTAAGGGAGCGGTCTTTTTATTAGATAGCGGACAAACTGGTGAAACGGCCCCAATGGTTCAAATATTTATGGAAAGTATGAAGCAAGAGGGGTTTAGGAATATGCTAAAAAACCAATTTGTGAAGCACACAGATGCCTGCGTACACGACTTTTTAAAGGGAGACGTGAAGTCACTCTTCGGAAATGTAAAGCAACTTTCAAAAGTGGTATTTGATAACTTTAAACCTATGATTCCTCAAGAATTTCACACCCTGTGGAAAAAAGGAATTGATACGAATGCTTATTACCTGAAACTTTGTGGTTCTGGTGGTGGAGGGTATATGTTAGGTTTTACCGAAGATTTTTCGAAAGCCCAGGCAGAATTGTCTGGACATAAACTAGAGGTAGTCTACAACTTCTAGATCACTTTTTTCTAGAATATTAATGCAATGCTAAGCCGTAAACAGAAACATTTTTTATTAAAATTTTTCAGTTTATTTTCGGTGGTGCGTGGATATAATATTTTGGTGATTGCCTTAGCGCAATATCTAACGTCAATTTATATTCTTGCACCAGAACTTCCAGTAAAAAAGGTGTTGTTTGATCTTAATCTGTTGATGTTGGTATTAGCATCTGCTGCAGCTATTGCTGGAGGGTATATTATCAATAGCTTTTATGATAGTGAGAAGGATCTAATCAACAGGCCTAATAAAACTAAATTAGATAGATTGGTAAGCCAGAACACTAAGCTTTCGGGTTATTTTGTGCTTAATTTTGTCTCCGTCATTTTTGCTAGTTATGTTTCTTTTAGGGCGGTAGTCTTTTTC
>JAHZIZ010000327.1 GCA_022601215.1 Bacteroidota bacterium | reverse complement strand
TTACAAGGGTTGCAAAAAATAGACAGAAATGCTATTGTCTGTCATGTCTCCTACTACGAGGCTTTTGCCTACGCCCAATGGAAAGGATGTCGTTTGCCTACGGAATTTGAATGGGAAGTAGCGCAATCTCTGTTTGCATGGGGAAGTCGATGGGAATGGACAGAAAGTGCATATCTTCCATATCCAGGGTATACAAAAGCACCCGGAGCCATTGGTGAATACAATGGGAAATTCATGGTCAATCAAAAGGTACTTCGAGGGGCGTCAATTGTCTCAGCACCAAAACATATACGTCCTACCTATCGAAACTTTTTTCAACCTAATTTACGCTGGCAATATACTGGTATAAGGTTAGCCAAATAATTGCGACTATAACATTCTATGAATCCAACCACAGAAATTCTATTGGACACTGCCTTTAAAAAAGACGTTTACCAAGGACTCTCCTCCTTCCCGAAGTATTTATATTCCAAATACATCTATGATGCTACTGGCGATAAATTATTTCAGGATATAATGGCCTTACCAGAATACTACCTCACCAATTGTGAATTTGAAATCTTATCCACTTACACTTCAGAAATAGCGGAATTGTTTCGAGGCCAAGGAAAAGGGTTTGATCTTATCGAACTTGGAGCTGGTGACGGGAAGAAAACCAAAGTATTACTAAAACACTTATCGGATCAAGAATTCAATTTTATATACAAGCCAATTGACATTAGTCAGAACGCTATTGATGATCTTACTAAAACGCTTTCAAAAGAGTTACCAAAAGTACGAGTAGATCCTGAAAAAGGAATGTATTTTGAGGTGCTCGATAGATTGAAACACTATGACAGTCGTAAAAAGGTATTGATGGTTTTAGGCTCCAACATTGGAAATTTACTTCACCCAAGAGCCATTGAATTTCTCACGCAATTAAAAAATGTGATGAATCCAAATGACCTCTTATTTATGGGGTTTGATCAAAAGAAGCACCCTCAAACCATCCTCGATGCCTACAATGACCCTAAAGGGGTAACAGCGTCCTTTAACAAGAACCTTCTGCACCGTATTAATCGCGAATTGGGGGGTCAATTTGACGTTGATAAGTTTAAACATTGGGAAGTCTACGATCCAGAAACGGGGACAGCAAAAAGTTATTTGGTAGCTAAAGAAGCTATGAAAGTACGCATCGAAGCACTAGATCTCAATATTTCATTCGATGCCTGGGAGACAATTCATACCGAAATTTCTCAGAAATATGACGACAAGATCGTAGCATGGTTGGCTAAAGAAGCTGGATTACTCGTAGCCACCTCTTTTACAGACTCGAAACACTATTACAAAAATTACATATTCAGAAAAAATAAATAAATATGAAAGCCATTTGGAACGATCAAGTTATCGCAGAAAGTAACGACACTGTCGTGGTGGAAAATAATCATTATTTTCCAGCAGATAGTATCAACAAAGAGTTTTTTAAAGACAGTACTACACAATCCCATTGCCCATGGAAAGGCCAAGCCTCTTATTATTCCTTAGAGGTTAATGGCAAGCCTAACCCAGATGCAGCTTGGTATTATCCTGAAACATCACATGCTGCAAAACCCATTGAAGGTTTTATAGCCTTTTGGAAAGGCGTCGAAGTCATAGATTAGACTGCCCGTCCAGAATTTTTAACAGTTGAATTAGGTCCTCTTCCGAGTTATAAATATGAAAACTCACTCGGATACCTTTACCTCTAAGAGAACATACTATGCCATTTTCTTGTAGTTTTTGAAAAAGAGACATACCTCCCTTAAGGTTGAAAATGGTACTATGATTGGACCTATTTGCTACCATCGCTAACAACAAGCCTCTTTTTTTAAAAGCCTGAAATGCTTTTCCACATAAATCGGCGAGATGATTTTCTATTGCTGAAACCCCTAAGGATTCAAAAAATCGAATGGACTCACCCAAACTACCATAATTTAGCGTATCCTGATGCCCTGGCTCCATGTGCCCCACAAATTCAAGAGCATCTCTTTTACTAAATTGTGCATCGGCCGAATTAAAACCAATAGTACTAGAATGCAGTAGCTTCTGAGCTTCTTTACGAACCATAAAAAGAGCATTCCCATACCCCGAAAGCATCCACTTATAGCAGCTCGCTCCCAGCACATCAATACCACTGTCTAAAAAACTAAATCTTTCCGTTCCTAAAAACTGAGTACCATCGGCAATAATAAAAAGCGACGGTTGTTGTTGTTTCAATCGTTTCACAAAACTCAAATCGATTTTTAGACCACTTATGTATTGCACTAAACTCAAGGCCAATACATCGGGTTGATACTTTGAAATCGCTTCTAAAATATTGTCTTCCAAGTTTTCGTCAATTTTAGCATAACTAACATCAAAATCTCGGTGCTCAAATGGCCAATTCACAGAAGGATAATCACTGTCTAACAGCAACACCTTTTTCCCTTTAGACATGGCATCCAAAATTACATTTATCCCAAATGAAAAGTTTGGTACAAGAGCCACTTCATCTGTTCGTGCCGTAAAAAAACGTGCCACGCTCTCTCTAATTTCTTTGATATGTGCTTTGTGTAGATCTCGATATAGACTACCATCTTGTAATAGCTTTTGGTCATGTGCCTTACGCCATTCTACTAGAGGCTTAGACAGTAATCCACAGGAGGCAGTATTAAGATAAGTCATTGAAGCAGCAGCGGGGTACAGTTTTTTTAAATCTTGCATACAATCAGAATTGGCTAAATTTTAAGTATTTTTACAATTGCATAAAGATAATCATCCATGTTTTCAAAAAATAAAAATACGGAGAGAATTGATACCGAAAGTAGAGAGCAGTATGACTATGCTCGTAAAAGAGTAGGACAAAAAAAACGTCTTATGCGTCATTTCATATTATTTCTTGCAGGGTCTGTTTTACTCATCATTATCAATCCGATTCTAGGCATTGGGAAGGATTTTTTAATCAAAGATTGGTTTGTTTGGGCCATTCTTATTTGGGCATTACTCTTTCTTATTCATCTACTCAACGTCTTTGTTTTGCATAAGTTTATGGGTGCCGAATGGGAAAATAGGCAAATAGAAAAGCTCAAAGCCAAACAAGAGGCGCGTATCGCTGAGCTTGAAAAAGAAGTGAGAAAAGATGTAATCACTTCAGAAGTAAAAAAAAAGAAAGCGCTAGACAATCCACTACCTCCAGAACAAGCATGATAACAATGATTGCCGCCGCCGGCCAGAACAATGAACTTGGAAAGGATAACGATCTAGTTTGGCACCTACCTAATGACTTCAAGCGATTTAAGCAACTCACTACAGGTCACTATATTATTATGGGCCGAAAGACGTTTGAAAGTTTTCCGAAACCCCTCCCCAACAGAATTCATGTGGTGATCACTCGAAACAAAGACTATGTGAGAGCAGGTGCTGTTGTGGTGCATTCTATGGAAGAGGCTTTAGCTGTTGCCAAAGAAGACCAACAGCCCTTTATTATTGGTGGCGGAGAAATTTATACAATGGGGTTAATGGTCGCACATAAAATTGAATTGACACGAGTGCATGGCAGCTTTGACGCTGACACCTTCTTTCCTGCAATTTCACGAGAAGACTGGAAATTAACGAGTGCCGAAACTCATGAAAAAGATGAAAAGCATCGGTTTTCTTTTACCTATGAGACTTGGGTTAGAAAATAAATTTTAACCTATTTTTGCAGAATCTAACTAAGACTACTACCAGATGAAAGCATACTTATTCCCTGGACAAGGGGCACAATTCACAGGAATGGGACAGGACCTCTATGAAGCATCTTCAAAAGCAAAAGAGCTGTTTCAACATGCCAATAAAACATTAGGCTTTGACATTACTAAGGTTATGTTTGAAGGAACGCCCGAAGCGTTAAAAGAAACTAAAGTAACGCAACCCGCTATATTTCTGCATTCTACGATTCTTGCAGAAGTAATGGGAGATAATTTCCAACCCGATATGGTAGCCGGGCATTCGCTTGGTGAACTTTCTGCCCTAGTTGCCAATAGAACGCTAGCATTTAGTGATGGTCTTCAATTAGTGTACAAACGAGCTTTAGCGATGCAAAAAGCCTGTGAAATACAACCTTCAACCATGGCTGCAGTTTTAGGGTTAGAAGATGCTGTTGTGGAGAAAGTGTGTAAGGATGCTGAAGGAATTGTGGTCGCCGCAAATTACAATTGCCCTGGTCAATTAGTGATTTCGGGTGAAATTGATGCTGTAAATTTAGCCTGTGAAACTTTAAAAGAGGCGGGAGCCCGAAGAGCCCTATTATTACCGGTAGGTGGTGCGTTTCATAGCCCACTAATGGAACCTGCAAGAGAAGAGCTTGCAGCGGCTATAGAAAGCACTCAATTTACGGCACCAGCATGTCCAATTTATCAAAATGTGAGTACTACTGCTGTGATTGACCCCTCAGAAATTAAGAAAAATTTAATAGCACAATTGACTGCACCTGTAAAATGGACACAAAGTCTACAACAGATGATTGCCGACGGTGCCGACAAGTTTGTCGAGGTAGGCCCAGGCAATGTATTACAAGGCTTAGTGAAGAAAGTGGATCGAAGTTTAGAAACTGAAAAGGCTACCATTTAATCTCATATTTGCTTCGTTGGTTGGTCTATTTTTATAAATTACGAGGTAGGTAGGCTCGTAAACTTTTATCGGATTTACCTAAATTTTAACAGTTAGCTTCTAAGTTAGTGTAAAATTTAACACAATGGAGAAACTATCAATCCCTTCCGCAGAAAGTACTACATTCACATATGTAGACGGACACGAAACTTCTATTAGCGAGGTTACTTTCGCTCCTAAGAAGTTATACTTTACTATTATTTCTGAAATGTCCTTGTTCCTTTACAATTACCATCAAAAAAGACAAGAACGATACAAGCAGGTTATAGACCGTTTTCAGAAAAAAACAAATCAGAATTCATCCGAATCTGAACAAACAAAGACGAAGTATATTGGAATTTCTAAAGAAATTTTAGAAGCTGTATTACTTAAGTTACATGCTTTTGAAACTCAGAAATCTTATTTAGACCAAGACTTAAGTCTTAGTAATTTGGCTAAACAGCTAGGAACCAATAGCAGCTACCTTTCAAAGATTATCAATCAGAGTAAAGGTAAGTCGTTTAAAAATTATCTCAATGATTTACGTATTGTACACGCTCATGCTCAATTGAAAGATAATCCGCAAAAAAGAAAATTTACCATCGAAGCGATTGCATTTGATAATGGGTTTAGAAGTGCCGAAAGCTTCTCGAAGAAATTTAAAGAGCGCTATGAAATGTATCCGTCGGTTTACTTGAAAAGTTTATCCGCTTAGACACATTACTCCAGCTCTTCAAATAATTCTTGAGCTTTGGTAGTATTGAAATTAGAAGAATCTGAAAGAATTTCTAGAAGCATCTGTTTGGCTTTATGTGTATCATTTGCCTTGAGATAAGCAAGTGCTTTAAACCACAAACCTTTGGAGGCATCTAGGGAGTTTGAAGCAATTAAAATGTCGAAATCTGAATGACCCGACTCAAAGTCTCCCAAAGCAATGTGAGACATCCCTGAATACAGATAGACGGCATCATTAAGATGTAACCCTTTACTTTTATATACCTCGAAATGCTGCAAAGCTTCGGGGTATTCTTCTTTTTGAAAGGCCAACACACCCT
>JAHZIZ010000326.1 GCA_022601215.1 Bacteroidota bacterium | reverse complement strand
GGCGGCGATCTCCTTTTCCTTGATTAAATTGGTCATAGCAGTAAACCAGAGTACTATATTTCATTTCTTGGATTCTGCCACGCTCATTGAAGCCGCACTTATCGATAGAATTTATCTTGGCTTACTCTGTGTGTTGAGTATTCTCGTTTCTTATCAGTCCATGAAGAACACCTATCATCCTGATAATAAATACTACCTCATTAATATTGTGATTAATGTGTTGTTTATTATGCTCATTGTTTCGCGAATTTCTATCATCGTGCTCATCATAGTCTTCTTAGCTAGCTTTTTTTTCAAAAGAAAAAGACTTCCACAATTGTTTTTTATAACGGCTTCTCTCTTACTGGGTATCGTACTCACCTTTATTTTGAATAAAGATTTACGGAAGGAGATTTTTTATGCTCGGTATGTGCAAAATGATGGACTTGTAGCAAATACGCTGGAAACAGAACCACGTTTAATGATTTGGGAATGTGCTAATCAAATTTCTCAAATGGAAGATACTTTTTGGAATGGTCAGGGGTTTGCGAACACCAAAGATCAATTGTTGGAATGTTATGATGGCACCATAGAAAACGAAGAAAAACGAGGGTGGTTTGTTCAGAAAAAATACAACACCCACAACCAATTTATTGACCTGTATTTATCCACAGGAATTATAGGTTTTGTTTTGTTTTTAGGAAGTATTTTGGTGGTATTTGTACGAAATAGGAAAACATATTTTCCATCAGCATTACTCATTACTTTGGTTTGCTTTTTGGCCGTTGAAAACCTCTTTCACCGTCAAATCGGAGCCTATTATGTTGGATTTGTGCTAATCGCAATTGTGATTGCACACCAAACAAAGGAAAAGGAAGCTTTGGATGAGGTGTAAAAGTGTAGCAAATTGTATTTTTGCCGCTAATTAGAATTTAATATGAAAATAGCAGTAATAGGAACAGGATATGTTGGATTAGTCACAGGGACTTGCCTTGCCGAAACTGGCAATGAAGTGGTCTGTGTAGATAACAATGCCGAAAAGGTTGCGAAAATGAAAAATGGAGAGGTTCCAATTTATGAGCCTCACCTTGATGTGCTGTTTGAAAGAAATATTAAAGCTAACAGACTTCGCTTTACTACTTCGTTGGATGAAGGTCTTGAGCACGGAGATATCATTTTTTTAGCCTTGCCAACTCCCGAAGATGAAGATGGCTCCGCGGATCTGTCATATGTACTAAATGTTTCTGAAGAAATTGGAAAGAAAATAAAGGACTATAGAGTTATTGTAGATAAAAGTACAGTGCCTGTGGGTACCGCAGAAAAAGTACAGGCCGTTATTGCTAAAAATGCGAGCTGCGAGTTTGATGTTGTTTCTAATCCAGAGTTTCTACGAGAAGGATTTGCTGTGGACGATTTCCTAAAGCCAGAACGAATCGTTGTTGGATCTAGCAGTGATAGAGCAACCACCTTGATGAAAAAATTATATGCCCCTTTTGTCCGTTCTGGAAATCCTGTGATTATAATGGATGAAAAATCGGCAGAACTTACCAAGTATGCGGCCAATTCTTTTTTAGCAGCAAAAATCACTTTTATGAATGAGATTGCTAATTATTGTGAAAAGGTGGGTGCAGATGTTGATATGGTTCGTGTAGGAATGGGAACTGATTCTCGTATTGGGAAGCGGTTTTTATTTCCAGGAATTGGTTATGGAGGATCTTGTTTTCCAAAAGACGTAAAGGCTTTACAAAAAGCAGGAAAAGATGCCGATCATGATTTTGCCATATTAGATGCGGTGATCAAGGTAAATAAGAAACAAAAAACCATTTTAATTCCAAAGGTAGCAGCTCATTTCGAGGGAAACCTAAAAGGAAAGAAAATAGCTATTTGGGGCCTGGCCTTTAAACCAGAAACAGACGATATTAGAGAGGCGCCTTCAATCGATATTATGAAATCCCTTTTAGACAAGGGAGCTGATCTTTCTGTCTTCGACCCAGAGGCAATGCCTAACATTAAAAAACAGTTTGGAGATAGTTTAACATATTGCAATGCGATGTATGACGCATTGGAAGGTGCCGACGCATTAGTTATTTGTACGGAGTGGAGTATCTTCCGCGCCCCAGATTTTACTAGGATGAAACAGCTATTGAAACAACCTACCATTTTTGATGGTAGAAACTTATATAATGTTGACGATCTAGATGCTGAAGGCTTTGCCTATGTATCGATTGGACGAAAAGAAGTTAAATAGTGGAAGGTAAATCAACAAATAAAAGAGTTTTAGTTACTGGAGCCGCAGGGTTTTTAGGTTCGCACTTATGTGATAAGTTCATAAGAGAAGGTTATGAAGTTATTGGGATGGATAATCTAATTACAGGAGACCTAAAAAATATTGAGCACTTGTTCAATCTCGAACAGTTTACATTTTACCATCATGACGTAACCACCTTTGTTCATGTTCCAGGAAGGGTAGATTATATCCTACATTTCGCTTCTCCTGCCTCTCCTATAGATTACCTTAAAATTCCTATACAGACTTTAAAAGTTGGATCCCTAGGGACACATAATTTACTTGGATTGGCGAAAGAAAAAGGAGCTAGAATTCTAATAGCATCAACCTCCGAAGTCTACGGGGACCCATTAGTACATCCGCAAAGTGAAGAGTATTACGGAAATGTAAATACGATTGGTCCAAGAGGTGTATACGATGAAGCGAAACGATTCCAAGAGTCTATCACTATGGCGTATCATAGATTTCATGGGTTAGAGACTCGAATTGTAAGAATCTTTAACACATATGGTCCAAGAATGCGTTTAAACGATGGTCGGGTGATCCCAGCTTTTATGGGACAAGCCCTGAGAGGAGAGGATCTTACTGTGTTTGGAGATGGTCTTCAGACACGTTCTTTTTGTTATGTTGATGATCAAATTGATGGGATTTATAGGCTACTAGTAAGTGACTATTCTTTTCCAGTTAATATTGGAAATCCCGATGAAATTACCATTTTAGATTTTGCTCAGGAGATCATAAAGTTAACGGGAACTGATCAAAAAATAGTATTTAAAGAATTACCTAAGGATGATCCTTTACAGCGACAACCAGATATAACCAAAGCGAAGGAAATCTTGGGTTGGGAGGCTAAGACTTCTAGGGAAGAGGGAATGAGAAAGACATTTGATTATTTTAAGAACCTATCTCAGGATGAACTTTTTAAGCGAGAACACAAGGACTTCTCAAAACATAATAGGCGTTAAATGATATTTAAAACAGGAAGATATTCAGGATTTTTAAGACCATTTACCTACGTGGTGGATTTGGTCGTAATCCATGTTTTGGCCTACTATTTTTTTCAGGGAGAGCTCCCATTTCTAAATTATATCCTTTTTATATCCATCGCTTGGATAGTGGCTTCATTTCGTTCATTATTTTATGAAATATATAGGTTTACCCATCTTAGTAAACTACTTGGATTACTAGGAAAGCAGAGTATTTATTTTGTGCTTATTGTCTTTACTTTTTTTGGATTTTATAACACCTTAGACATAGATCCTTGGAGAATCATTTATTACATTCTCATTGCAATGTCCGTGATTGGG
>JAHZIZ010000325.1 GCA_022601215.1 Bacteroidota bacterium | reverse complement strand
CCTTATTTACAAGGTTTTCAACACTTAAATCCCCAGGACCAATTCCATCCATAGGAGAAATCTTACCTCCTAGCACATGATAATGCCCTCGATACTGACTGGTGTTTTCTATCGCCATCACATCGCGGATATCTTCCACGACACATACAAGGCTTTCATCTCTATTTGGATTAGCGCATATCTCGCACAAGGTGGTATCTGAAATATTATGACAACTCGTACAAAAATTCACTTCTTCGCGCATGAGCTGTAAACTCTGTGATAGCAGCTGTGTTTGCTCTACAGGCTGCTTTAATAGATGGAGCACCAAACGCAAGGCTGTACGCTTACCAATACCCGGTAATTGCGCCACTTCATTGACGGCATTTTCTAATAATTTTGAAGAAAAATCCATAAGGTAAATGTTGGGAGCAAGATAAAAAAAATGCTTCAGAAACTTGAGACGTCTCTGAAGCATTTATTCAGTAATTATGACAACTTATTGCTTTATAATTTTTTGAGTAACCGTACCAAAATCAGAATTCAATCTCACAAAATAAACGCCTTTGGTCAAGGAAGAAATATTTAAAGTATGTCTTCCATTAATGGCTACATCGGCTTGATATATCACTAATTTCCCAGAAACATCGAAAATCCGAATATCCGTTTCCATGGCTTCAGTAAGTTGAATAGTCAATTCATTGGCAGCAGGATTTGGGAAAAGACTTACTTTTTCTTCAGTTAATAAAGTATTCTCATTCCCTAAAACAATAGTTCCATCTTGTGTTGGAGAAACCCAAAGTCCTCTTCCGTAGGTACCGGCATAAATCTTTCCTTCAGCAAAATTAATCTCTAATTCGTTCACAATTACGTTAGGCAGGTTATTAAAGTAAGGCTGCCACTCAGAAAAGGTATTATCTATATAGTATAAACCATAATCCATTCCTACATACAATCCATCTTCTCCATTGTTATCCCATACCACAGCCAAAGCATTAAATGGCGGTAAATTTAACGACATTGAATTCCACGTTACTCCACCATCTTCTGTCACATATACTCGCTCTGCCGCTGAAGTAGCAATAGCGACCTTATTGGGGTCTAATGGGTGAATAGCTATCGAATTAATAATACTGCCTACTGTTGCCATTTGTTGCCAATCTGTAGCACCACCATCTTCAGTTTTGTAGGTAAAAGCACCACGTGAAGCATAGATTATTTGATTGTTTGATGGGGCAATCTTCATTTCATTTAAACTCAACGACAGGTCTTGTGAAATAGCCGACCATTGATTTCCATTATTTTCAGACTTCCACACCATGTCATATCCCACATAGATAGTTTCATCAATCTCTGGATCTTGTTCAAAAGGAGTAACCCAGTTTCCTTCTCCTGGAGGTGGTTCCGGAATATAAAAAATTCCTTGACCTCCATTATAAGAGCGATACAGTTGTCCATTTTGACTAGTCCCAAAAATTCTATTGGTTTGGTACTTATCTACAAAGGTTTCCATGCCATCGGCACCAAGCCAATCTGTCCAACCCTCTGCCTCACTATATCGTCCTGTCCCGTTGTCCTGTGAGCCTCCGGTAATAACCACTGGATCTGTTTGCGAAACACCAATCTTATAAAACTGTCGTATTCCTAATCCATCGGTAATATCTTCATACATCGTTGCAGAAGTTACCGCAGGTGTCTCTGCTTTAAAAATTCCTCCATCAGTTCCTACGTACAAGTTAGTTCCTACGTATTCCATAATATCCACATCGGCATGACAATACCCCTTACCAGCTCCAGCCGCTTGTTGAGGAATCCAGTCACTTGTGTTTTCAAAATTAATTCCTCCATCGGTAGAACGCCAAGTAAGTATCCCGGCGATATGAACCTCATCTACGTCGGACGGATTCACTGCGATAGCCATATCGCGGGGAGCCTGTCCACCAGATTCAACGCCATTAACGTCATAGCCAAAATAATTTCTATTGGCGTGCGGCAATTCGGTGAAGGTTAGGCCCTCATCATCAGAACGATAAATGGACCCAAATCCACCTCCATCTGCATCCAATACATATACCACTTGCTCGTTGGCTGGCGAAACACCAATCATCTTAGCGCCGCTGTCAAAGCCAGTGATCTGAGTAAAAGTGGCACCACCATCTATTGATCTATGGAATCCATTACCAGAAGCATAGACGATACTTGTATCTCCAGGTTTGAATTCAACATCATATCCCGTTCCTGTTATCACAGGGTCCCAAATAAATCCTCCGTCTGTAGTCCTATAAACACCCCCACTTGAAGAGGTTGCAAAGATCGTATTGGAATCGTCTGGATTCACTAAAATCTTATTGACAATAGAGTCGCTTAAATCGGCTAATTGGCTCCAAGTAGCTCCAACATCACTCGATTTATATACAAGTCCGGAAGAAGATCCAAAATAAAAGATATCAGAATTATTAGGATCCATGGCGACAGAATATACACGTAAGTTTGTAAAGTAATCTCCTAAAGGTGTCCATGTACCACCACCATCTGTGGTTCTCCAAACACCACCGGTATTAGCTCCAACAATGATATGGTTTTGATCAGCTGGATCTATGGCAATGCCCGTAACACGTCCAACCCCAGGGCTCCAAGCCGAGGTTTGATTCCAAGAAAAAGGTCCTAATTCTTCCCAGTTCGCATCCAATAACGGTCTACTTCCGGCCGTTTCATTTAGATAAGCATTTTGCGCTTCCAGTTGGGATATTTTCTCGGTTACGGGTGTAAGATATCCATTGACATCTTGTTGACGATTGGCCATATACTGCCATCGCTTAAACTGCTTATATCCCGAACCACGACCTTTGTCTTTATCGGCAAAATAGGCTTCTGCATTAGCAGAAATTTCGGAGACTGTATGAGTTCCTTCATCAATCATTTGAAGGTATTCTTGAGCACTTACAGCAGTAGCTGCAAACAACAATCCCACTACTAGTAATAGTTTGGTTTTCATAGCATTAATTGGGTTTTAGATTCGTTTTTTTTTCATAGAATATCAAAAGTATGAAAAAAAATCGCAGTGCATTTCCAATCTTTGTATTTTTACGAACAGACGTAAGCAATAACACCATATGCAACCACTTCACATCTTACTACTTATAGGAGGCTATTTTGGTATCCTATTACTAATTTCATTTTTAACTAATAGAGGCGGTAGCAATGCCGACTTTTTTAAGGCGGGTAAACAATCACCTTGGTACCTAGTAGCATTTGGAATGATTGGTGCATCTTTGAGCGGTGTCACGTTTATTTCAGTTCCGGGTTGGGTAGAAGCTTCCAATTTCAGTTACTTCCAAGTTGTTTTAGGGTACACGGTGGGATATGCAGTTATTGGGTTAGTGCTCTTGCCCTTGTATTATCGCTTAAATCTTACATCTATCTACACTTATCTAGAAGGCCGTTTTGGTAATTACTCGTACAAAACAGGGGCTTCTTTCTTTCTGCTTTCTCGAATTATTGGAGCAAGTTTCCGACTGTATTTAGTAGCCAACGTATTACAAGACTTAGTCTTTGACGGTATGGGGGTCCCTTTTTGGATTACCGTAACCATTACTATTTTACTTATTTGGCTTTATACTTTTAAAAGTGGAATTAAAACGATCGTATGGACAGATACCTTACAAACCCTATTTATGTTGGTAGCGGTTGGTGTTGCCGTCTATATTGTCTCAACTGACATGGGGCTATCCACTAATAATCTTTTCAATTTTATAGCGGAGAGTGATCTCTCCAAAATGTTCTTTTTTGAAGATTGGAAAAGCGGCGATCACTTCGTAAAACAATTTTTAAGCGGTGCTTTTATCGCTATCGTTATGACCGGATTGGACCAAGATATGATGCAGAAGAATCTAACATGTCGCAATCTGAAAGATGCCCAAAAGAATATGTTTTGGTTTACCATTGTTCTAACCGTTGTAAATTTTGTGTTCTTGGCCTTAGGAGTTTTGCTTACCGTATATGCACAGCAAAATGGGATTGATGCAAGTAAAGACAAACTTTTCTCTACCATTGCCGTTGAGTCTCAATTGGGGATCGGTATAGCGATCTTTTTTTTATTAGGACTCATCGCGGCAGCTTATTCAAGTGCTGATAGTGCATTGACCTCTCTAACAACTTCATTTAGTATTGATATTCTAGATATTGAAAAGAAGTATAACGAACAGAAGCAAGTAGCCATTAGAAAAAACATTCACATATTAATGTCCCTTGTATTGGTGATCGTAATTATCATCTTTAAATATGTCATTGCGGACGCTACAGTCATTGCTAAACTATTTACCTTTGCTGGATATACTTATGGGCCATTATTAGGTTTATATGCCTATGGCCTATTTACCAAGTGGAAGGTAAAGGACAACTTAGTACCTTTAGTGGCTATCTCCGCTCCATTTTTAGGGTATGCCATTAGCTATATTTCAACTGAATACTTAGCGTTCGAATGGGGCTTTTTTATACTTATTCTTAACGGGCTACTTACCTTTTTAGGATTAGTACTGATTCGTAGCAAGTAAGACTAAAGTACAGGCAATTTCAGGAACAATATTATTTTCGGTTAGAATTTGATAGAAATTAGGATTCTCAGTTCCAGGGTTGAAAATGACTCGCTTGGGATTTAGGGAAACAATATACTCGTAGTATTCGGGTTGGTGTTTTGGTCCTATATATAACGTTACAGTATCAATATCCTCAAAGAGAAGTCGTTCTGTTTGAATAGAAACCCCTCCCACCGTACCTTCACGTAGCCCAAAGGCAACCACAGGGTGATTATTCGCCAACAAACGATGTATCGCAATATTAGAATATCTTGCCTTGTTAGTACTAGCTCCTATGACTAAAGTCTTCTTCATATTTTATTTTTTTAGAAAAATACAACACTCCCGTTTCTTTTAAATCCTAAAACAACGTTAAAATCTAACTTTGGTGTAACATAAGTAATAAACACACGTCTATAAAGTAGAAATATTTCAAATTCTTTGCTGCCAATTTTTTTACGTTGATGGTTAGTGTTAATAATAGCAGTAAAGGGAAAGCCCGAGGTTCTAGACTTCGGGTTTTTTTGTTAAGAAACGTTAAAGTCTCTTAACATCTGTAACAGGACTCCCCACAAAACGTCTTATGGACATCACCAGTAAACAAACAGCACTAATCAGCTGTTATACTGGAAGATACAACCATCATCAAACAAAAAACAAACTACTAAACAATCAAAACAATGAAACAGTTAACACTGCTCGTAGTCCTATTTTTTGGACTCACCTCTTTTGCTGCTATTAATCCAGATAGTGAAAGATTAGGAAAGATTACTGGTACCGTAATCGATGCCTCTCTCAACGAACCTATTCCCTATGTAACTATTGCGGTGCAAACCCTGGAGGGAGATATTATCACAGGGGGAGTTACTAATGATAATGGTGTCTTCACGATTGAAGAAATACCAGAAGGAAAAAGCAAGGTATCTATTCAATATATTGGCTACAAAACCTATAGTACCGAAATAGAGATTTCAAGAAGTAATAGAAATCTCGATTTAGGACGCATACTTTTGGAAGAAGATATTGCCGCATTAGACGAGGTGACGGTAACAGCTGAACGTACAACGATCCAGCAAAAACTTGATAGAAAAGTAATTACTGTAGGAAAAGATTTAACGACTTCTGGGCCTACTGCTAGCGACATTATGAACAACCTTCCATCGGTTAGTGTAGACCAACAAACAGGAGCATTATCACTTAGAGGAAACCAAAACGTTCGTGTTATGGTAGATGGTAAATTAAGTAATATACCCGTTGCGCAATTGCTTAAGCAAATCCCATCGACATCGATTAAACAAATTGAATTGATTACCAACCCATCCGCTAAATACAATCCTGAAGGAATGAGTGGTATCGTTAATATCATTCTTCATAAAAATGTGACTATTGGGTTTAATGGAAATGCCAACATTGGTTTAGCTTATGAGCGTCAACCAAAATTTAATTCTTCGGTGGACATGAACTATCGTAACGGAAAGTTCAATTTTTATGGAAGTTGGGGATATAATACCTCTCAAAACGAAAATTATGGAAACCTATTCAGAAGTGATGACAACTCAGAGCAGTTCTTTAACTTTCTAGATGATAATCAGTCAAACTTATATAAAGTCGGAATTGACTTTTATTTAAATGACAAAAACACTATTTCTGTCTTCACCAATCAAAATGTTTATGAAGGCGGAACTAAAGGAACTACCGATATTCTCTTTTACGATGATCTAGCTTTCAATCAGTTTCAGAATTTCTTTAATGGGGTAGAAAACATGTCATCTCAGTACAATTTCAACTACAAACTAGACTTCGACAAAGAAGGTCATAATATTGAATTGGAGGCCGACTACAATACCTTCGAAAATGATGAAGATGCCAATTTTGCGTTTGAAGGTGCTGCCTTTAGCAATGATTATATGGACTTTGTTGATACGGAAAGAGATCGTATTACTGTAAACTTAGATTATGTAAATCCACTTTCTGATAAATCAAAAATAGAAGCCGGTTTACAAGCGAGATTATTTAATAGTGATATTGAAAGAACTTCAGGGCAGTTTGTTGTCAACCCATTCGATCTAGAAGGAAGTCAAATCTTATCACCAAGTACCGATTTCGATTATAGTAGAGATATTTATTCTGCTTATGTAACTTACAGCAAGGGCTGGGAGAAATTTAGTGTACAAGTAGGAGTGCGTGCAGAATCCGTGGACGTAATTGCGGACACTGAGGAAATTTTTGAAGATGGAGTTGTGGGAAGTGATTTATCAAATATTGACACAGATCCTAATGTAAACGTAACCGTAGATGGCAACAAGGTGCTTAGGAACTTTGAAAATGATTATATTGAATTGTATCCTTCGGCATTCTTCACCTACACACCTTCAGAAAAAAATCAATTTCAGTTGAGTTATAGTCGTCGTGTAGATCGTCCTGGATTAGAACAAGTAAATCCTATTAGAGAATGGAGTACTCCGCTAATTTCTTCCTTCGGAAAGACAAGTCTTGTTCCACAATTTACAAGTTCGATAGAGGCAAATTATACTCGTAACCTAGGAAAAGGTAGTCTAACGGCTGGTGTATTTTATAGAAATATTACCGATGAAATTAGCCGTGCTGTGTTTGTTGACCGTACAGATCTTAACCGTGTAATTCTAACTTACGACAACTTTGACGATACTAATGCGTATGGTTTAGAAGTGTCTGGAAACTATCGTCCAACAAAATGGTGGAGTTTCAATGCAAGTTTCGATTTGTATAACCAAACGCAAAAGGGTATTACCGAACGTTTAGACAACCCGGGGCAAAACCCTACAACAGCAGACATTATCACGGAGGTTGTTGAAGTAGACAATACCGCTTGGAACCTAAGAATGTTTAATAACTTTAAAGTAACCAAGGACTTTTCTCTTTCTGCTTTCGGGTTTTACCGAGGACAAAATAGAAACTTACAGTTTGAAGTAGAGCCTATGTACTTTGTGAACTTAGGTGCTAGATATAACCTATGGGACGGCAAAGGGACCTTTAGCTTAAATGTAAACGACATCTTCAACACCATGCAGTTCGCCTTTGATGGTCAGCGCCCTTTCGCCCAGACTGGATCATTTAACTGGGAAAGCGGAACTGTATTTGCAGGTCTAAGCTACCGATTTGGAGGAGGGAAATACAGAGCCAAGTCACGTAAGCGCCGAGATAACGACGAAAAATCGGGCAGCGGTGGAATTTTCTAGGCTATTGACGACCATTTTGTTATCGTTATGTTAAATAAAAATTTAAAGTGAAACATTTCGTTAAATAAATAGTCTATTAAAGAGAAACCACCTAATAACTTTTTATAGTTTATTTGAATTAGCCTTCATCAATCTAAAAATCATTAGGTATGTGAACTCCTCCTTAAACAAGGGGGAGTTTTCTTTTTTAAAGAATACCGGGTAATGGGTAGATATGTCGTTTGGTAAATTGTGTACCTTCGTTTATCAAAACCCTTACACAATGAAAATCAAACACTTTTTCGTCATTGCGGCCTTATCTAGTATCGTGATTGCCTGTAAATCTGATGACGGTGGTGACACCCCTCCAGAAGAAACCATTACTGAGCAACAAACTGCCACTATCGAAATTTTAACAGAAGGTCTTTCTGAGACTTGGAAAATTTCTAATGCCTCATTAACTAATGCTAACGGAACTTTCGACATAAGCAATCACTTCAACATTACTGATGATGAGTTTATTTTTAGTGCTGAAGGAAGTTTAGAATGGCGGATTGGGCATGATATAAATACAGCAGCAACATCTACAGAAGATGCAAAATTGGATTACTATAGATCTTCCAATATTTCATCATTTAATTTTAATGCCGATAGCGGCAATGAATTGACCGCGATCAACGGAGATTTTACTCTTACCGTAGTAGATGACAACACAGTGAATGGCGCCATTGCATTTGATAATGGTGCTATGTTGGCAGTTAGTTTAACACAAAAGCTAGCAGAAGATTATCCTCAAATTCCAGTGAACGGATTAACGTTTACAGATGTAAATACATTTCAATCAATTATGGTCGTTGGTGGTGCAATAGGAATGACAGGTTCTAACGCTACCAATAGCTTATATGTTGTAACAAGAGAAGACAGTGAAGGAAGCAATGGTGAAAGTCCCGAGAAAATATTCAAACTTTCATTGGACAACAACACTTTTCAAGAACGCTTATTTTTTCAGCAAGATTTTGTTACTAAAAGGCCCTACATCCTAAATGGAAACCTTTCCGTATATGGAGCGCAATATGTAAATAGCTACGATCAGGAGTTACAAAATGATCCTAGCACTATGGCTCATGGAGCCAATAGTGACAATGACGGCATAGGGCTTACCCGTTTTGGTGCCGCCGTGCAAGATGATTATGTGTATCTAACGGGTGGGGATTTAGATGGCCTTGGCAACACTTCAGGAAACAAGATCAGAAAATTTGATAATGTGAGTGGGCAAATACAAGATTTTGCAACCTTGCCAGAATCACGATACTGGGCAGGTACTGAAATAGTTAATGACAATTTATATGTGTTTGGTGGAAAACAAAATTTTGTTCAGGATTACATATCCGAAAGCACTTCTTACCTATGTGATCTAAATTCTGGAACTATTACTTCATTTGAATTACCCGTTGCTTTGTTTACAACATTTGTAGTGCGGCAAGGAGATCTCATTTATGTTGCAGGACAGATTAGAGAAGATCTAGATGGAGACGAAAATATTGATAATTTCGACATCTACCTTGGAGTCTACGATACTGTCAATAATACAATGACCGAAATCTCTACAGACCTTGATGATAGTGATGCTTTTACTACGATTTATGGCATGACCATATTCAATGATAAACTATATGTGGTGTATGGTGATGCTTCTCAACCGCAGGATGTTCCAAACGGAATCATTCCAACATGGCAAATAAAAGCAGCCAACATTAACTAATCTCAATAAAACAAAGACAAAGCTGCTCTCTAGAGGGGCTTTGTCTTTATTCATGAATGCCGTGTATTACATATACCTATCGAGGGGCGAATCATGTATCTTCGTTTTTTCAAAACCTTTATAAAATGAAAATAACACACCTGTTCGCCGTTATGGCACTAAGCACTTTATTTATTGGTTGTAAATCTGACGATGACACCAATCTTCCAGAAGTTATCGAACCCATGTTAGAAGAAGTTTCGGATAAGATCTTTAGAATAAGTCAAGCCGAATTAATCAACACTAGCGGGACGTATGATATTACGGACAACTACAACACAAAAGATGATGAATTGTTATTTTCAAGTAGCGGTTCTTTAGCGTGGAAGCCACGTTATGAAATCAATTACAATGCTAGCTCCATGGCTGGGACTTTGCAAGAGTCTTATGGTTCAACCATTTATTCCAATTTCACTTTCAACGGAAGCGACACACCTAATATATCAGGTTTAAACAATACCCTTCAACTCAATGTAGTGGATGAAAACACTATGACTGGAACTTATCAACCGAGCTCGGGCATTACGTTAAATCTTACACTTACCACTAAATTGGTTGAAGATTTTGCCACGATACCTCAAAATGCAATAAATTTTGAGCCAGTACTTACCATAGAAGGGAATTTTCTTACCACGGGGTCTTTAGATCTATTAGCATCACAAGCCAACAACAGTATCTATTATGCTAATACGGATGAACTTAACAACCCTAATAATATGCGTAACGAAAATATTATTAAATATAATGTGGATACGGGTCAGACAACAGAGCGGTTTTTTAATCTTTTAGATTTTGTTACCAAGCGAATGGTGATTCACAATAACAGATTGTTAGTATTTGGCGGAGAGTATACAAATTCGTATGATTTAGACCTATTAGAAGAACCAACATCTATGGACAATGTTGTTCCTTATAGCTTAAGTCGTTTTTCGGCGGATAGCTCGGGAGATTACGCCTATATCACTGGAGGTGATCTCAATCATCTTACTGTAGACCCACCTAGATTAAGTAATGCCGTTCAAAAAGTAGATTTAAATAACAACACCTATGAACTCATTGCGGAGTTACCTGAGGAAAAATTCCATTGCGGAACAGCCATTGTAGATGATAAGCTATATACCTTTGGGGGATCTCCAATTTTTGGACCACTCACTTATGCGGAAGATGGCCCCACTGATGATATTTTAATAACTGATTTAACCACAGGAAATACGGAGACTTTAAATATGCCATTTAGAGCCGTAAACACCTATGCAGTCGCTAATGAGCACCTCATATATGTAACAGGAACGGAACAGGTATATGACCTAACGGTTGACCCACCGGTATTTATTGAGACTATCAATAAAATTGGCGTTTTCAATACACTTACTAATACTTTTACTGAGTTACAACATAATCTCGATGACCCCAACCAGAATCTTGAAGTCATAAACGGGATTGCATTTTTAAATGACAAACTGTATGTTCTTTCTGGAAGTTATGAAACCGTTGGAGATCCACCAAGACAACAATCTCAACTAGTCGAAGCTGTATTAAATTAGCAGTAAGATACATGTCTATGCTTAAAAAGAGCGGCCCTATTGGACCGCTCTTTTTAATTTCAAATAATTGAACATTGTAACGCATAGGAAAAAGCAAATACACCTAAACCGCTACTAATCTATATATTTAGCTTGAATCATCAGGCACCCAAACATGTTGTAACGAAAGCGGCTTACCATTTAATGATAACGCTCCCCCATGTGAAACCACTACCAAAGGCAGCCAGCACAACAGTATCACCTTTGGCAATTCTACCTTCTTCCCAGGCCTCTGTTAAAGCAATAGGAATCGATGCAGCTGTAGTATTACCGTACTTTTGTATGTTATTAAAAACCTGATTGTCGCGGAGTTGAAATTTTCTCTGAATGAATTGGGATATTCTCAAATTTGCTTGATGCGGAATTAACATATCAATATCGCTAACTGATAGTCCATTAGTCTGCAAACCTTCCATAATGACTTCAGAAAACCGCACTACAGCATTTTTAAAGACAAACTGTCCATTCATATAAGGAAAATAGCTTTCATCGTTAGGGTCATTTTCATTTATGATATCTGTAACCCAACGAGTTCCCATACCTGGGGCTTTCACTATTAACTCTTCCGCGTGCATTCCTTGCGAATGCAAATGGGTGGATAATATTCCTCCATTATCGTCTTCAGACCGACTTACCACAGCCGCACCGGCACCATCACCAAAAATAACGGAAACACCACGTCCACGGGTCGTTTTATCCAATCCATGCGAATGCAATTCACTTCCAATAACCAAGATATTTTTATACATTCCTGTTTTAATGAAATTGTCTGCTACTGAAAGTGCATATACGAACCCAGAACATTGGTTTCGAACATCTAATGCCCCGACGGTTTTAATATCCAACTCTTTCTGAACCATAACTCCTGGCCCAGGAAAATAATAATCAGGACTAAGGGTTGCGAAAATGATGAAGTCAATATCATCTTTATCAATACTCGCTCGCTCAATAGCAATCCTTGCCGCCTTTACTCCCATCATAGCAGTGGTATCATCACTACCTTCTTTAACCCACCTTCGCTCTTTAATACCAGTTCGCTCTTGAATCCAGGCGTCATTGGTATCCATCAGTTTGGAAAGATCATCATTGGTTACAACTTGTTCAGGCACATAACGTCCTAAACCGGCAATTTTAGAAGTATACATAGAAAGCGAAATTAAGTAGGGAAAGATACACAATCTAGCAATAAAAAAGGGTACCACCACAGTACCCTTTACTAAACAACCTAACCAATAAATAATAGAATGAAATTATGTTTTCACAACTATCATATTATTTAGAGTATAAATATACTTATTTTGTTTAACTTTTTATGCATTTAGTTAAACAAAGTTATGTTAAAGTTTTTACCGCTATGTTTTTGTAATTATGAATCGTCACGGTACTTCCTAAATCATGTAACAAATTATAAAGTCCAAAAAAGGTCCTATTGATATATAGGAAGTGTTTTGATCCTCGATTTCCGTTCATTTTTCGAAGCTCTGTGTCTTTAGAATACTTCTCGCTCAAGTCGGCAATTTTTCCAAAAAACTCCGTATCACTAAAATCAAATTCCTCATGGTGAAACGGCTGTGTAAATAAACTAAGCATTTCGTGAAAAAGCGCAGAGAAGAATCGAATTTCTTCTTCAGTATCATCGTCCCTCAAAATTTCGAGTTCATATAACATTTCGTTAAAAACTCGAGGGTTATTAATATTCTCAGGTTTAGCCAACTCGAAGTACGGAATATAAAATTCATTAGGGACTTGCTTGACACAACCAAAATCGATAGCGACCAAATTACCAGCTTTATCTACAAGAAAATTACCAGGGTGAGGATCCGCATGTAATTGCTTTAATTCGTGCATTTGGAACATATAAAAATCCCAAAGAGCCTGCCCTAATAAATTCCCTTTTTCTTTATCCTTATTATGCGCTGTAAACTCTGAGAGGTGCTCGCCTTCCATCCAGTCCATGGTAATGATTCTATCCGTAGAAAGCGTTTCATAATACCTTGGGAAAGCGAGATTAGGTATATGTGAGCAAGCCTCAGTAATCATTTTACTCTGTGCCACTTCCAGCACATAATCTGTTTCTTCCAATAATTTTCCTTCAATTTCTTGAAAGAACTTTTCACTGTCTTTCCCTTTTAGGTTGAACATCTTCATGGCCACTGGCTTCACTAATGCTAAATCACTACTTATGCTATCTGCAACTCCTGGATATTGAATCTTTACTGCAAATTGAACATCATTTTTTGAGGCTCTATGCACCTGTCCAATACTGGCCGCTGCCACTGAATGTGCATCGAACGTATCGAACAAATCTTCTGGAGTCATACCAAAATAGCGTGCAAAGGTTTTCCGGACCAAGGGAGCCGATAAAGGAGGCACCGAAAACTGCGCAAGAGAAAACTTCTCTACATATGCTTTAGGCATAATATTTTTCTCCATGCTTAGCATTTGAGCAACCTTAAGAGCAGAACCTTTCAGGTTTTTTAGACCATCATATATGTCTCCGGCATTATTTTCATTAAGCTTTTCTTTTGCCTGCTCTCTTCCATCGGAATCCGATACAAGTTTCTCTCCATAATACTTAAGGTAGTTCCCTCCTACTTTTACCCCCGTCTTAACAAGTTGCGTGGCACGAGAAATCTTCCCCGTGGGTATGTTGTCTATTGTCTTCATCTAGTTCATTCGTTCTTTCCACAAAAATTTCCCAAAATCAATGATGCTCTCTAAGGGAGTGGTTTGAAACACATCAAAGATGGCACGAACCGATTTCTCTATGACAACATCTGTCTTCTCAAAAGAAGGTGAATTATCCTCCATCCAATACTTAAGAATGAACAAGGTTTGCAACCACGCTCCTTCAGAAAACACTGAAACAGGATGTTTTAAAATTTTGAATTGTTGTTCATCATTTTTCTCCTCGATAAGGCCACTAGCAAATTCCTTCACTCTACTACGGACTCCTTTTAATGGCACTAAGTTTTGCATGAGATCTCGATGTTCACGCAAACTAAAAAGAACATAACTTCTATTGGCAGTTAGTAATTCAAAAAAAGTAAAAAAGAAGGTTAACATTTTATCTTTATTACTAAAGGCCTCATAACCCTCTGCCTTGTGAGACAATTTCATGGCGTGATCAAAAAAGGTATTCCATATCTCTTTTTCCAAACCTTCAAAAGATCCAAACGAATGATAAAAATCCTCCTCTTTCATCTTTTGTTCCTTACAAAACTTGTAAACGCTCTTAGGTCTGCGTTCCGTCTCTAGTACAATTTCCATATAGGTGGAAATAATCTCATCTCGTGTTAATTTTTTTGTGGATGTTGTTTTCTTTGTAGCCATAATAAATGTATTTAAGGTCTTTCAAAGATACGGAATGTTTAAACTTTAAATCATAAAGCTAAACAAAAGCTTTGTTAAAGTTTTGATGTGACAAGGTGGCAGTTTTTCTAGGCTTGGTATTTTATTTGCATAGGTTTTTTCTGAAAAACAAAAAAAATCATCATTATGAGTCAAGGAACTATTAATGTATCGGTAGAGAATATTTTTCCGTTAATTAAAAAGTTTTTATACAGCGATCACGAAATTTTTCTTCGTGAGCTTATTTCAAACGCAACAGATGCTACTCTCAAACTAAAACACCTCACCAATATTGGAGAGGCAAAGGTTGAATACGGTGCGCCACAGATTGAAATAAAACTAGATAAAGAAAACAAACAACTCCACATTATCGATCAGGGAATCGGTATGACAGCCGATGAAGTTGAAAAATACATCAACCAAATCGCCTTCTCAGGCGCCGAAGAATTTATTGAAAAGTACAAAGACAAGCAGGGCGAAGAAGCCGGAATTATCGGTCACTTCGGGCTAGGGTTTTACTCTGCCTTTATGGTGGCAGACAAAGTAGAAATTATAACAAAAAGTTACAAAGATGAACCTGCAGCTCATTGGAGTTGTGACGGATCTCCTAATTACACTTTAGAGACATCGGATAGAACCGAAAGAGGTACGGAAATCATCTTGCATATTTCCGAAGAGGAAACAGAGTTTTTAGAAGATGCTCGTATTACAGAATTATTGGTGAAGTATAACAAGTTTATGCCCATCCCAATTAAATTCGGAACCAAAACAGAAACACTCCCGAAACCAGAAGATGCCAAAGAAGAAGATGCAGCGCCTACTCAAGAAGTAGATAATATTATCAACAACCCTGCCCCTGCTTGGACCAAGCAACCTAGCGAGTTAGAAGATCAAGATTACGCTGGTTTTTATAGAGAACTCTACCCCATGCAATTTGAAGAGCCGCTCTTCAATATTCATCTAAATGTTGATTATCCGTTTAATCTTACTGGGATTTTATATTTCCCAAAGATGACTAACGATATGAACACGCAGAAGGATAAGATTCAACTGTATCAAAATCAAGTTTTTGTCACGGATAACGTTGAAGGTATAGTACCCGAATTTTTAACCATGCTGCGTGGTGTGATCGACAGTCCTGATATTCCTCTAAATGTAAGTAGAAGTTACTTACAAGCCGATGGTGCTGTTAAGAAAATCTCTAGCTATATCACTCGTAAAGTAGCGGATAAGCTCAAAAGTCTTTTTAATGACAGCCGAGAGGATTTTGAAGCCAAGTGGAATGACATTAAAGTAGTAATCGAATACGGAATGCTTACAGAAGACAAGTTCTTCGAAAAAGCACAGGCCTTTACACTATATCCAACAGTGGATGGTTCGTATTACACTTTTGACGAGCTTCAGGAGAAAATAAAAGACAATCAAACTGATAAGGATGACAAAACAGTCATACTATACGCTTCAAACAAGGAAGAACAGCACAGTTATATTGCAGCCGCCAAAGACAAGGGTTATGAGGTATTGTTATTAGACTCCCCTATTATATCCCATTTAATCCAGAAGTTAGAATCTGAAAAAGAGAAAATCTCTTTCGTTCGTGTAGATGGAGATGCCATCGAAAATTTAATTAAAAAGGACGAAGAGGCAATTTCTAAATTAAGCGATGAAGAAAAGGAAACGCTTAAAACTTTTTTAACAGAAACCATTCCTGCGGACAAATTTACCGTGCAAATGGAAGCCATGGACAGTACAGTAAGTCCATTTATTATTACTGAACCAGAGTTTATGCGCCGTATGAAAGAGATGCAACAATCTGGTGGTGGAGGAATGTTTGGAATGGGCGGACTTCCAGAAATGTATACACTCATTGTAAATACAAATCACGAGTTAGTGTCAGATATATTAAACACTAAAACAACCAAGAAAAAAGAGCGTTTGGTGAATCAAGCATTAGATTTAGCGCGATTGAGTAAAAACCTTCTCAAAGGAGAAGAACTCACTACTTTTATTAAACGCAGCTATGAGATGATTAAATAATCCCTCTTAATAGTAATTTTAAAGCCCTCTTTGACGTAATCAAAGGGGGTTTTTAATTACATGATTGTACGTGTTACCACGTATTTTTAGACAACTATCCCGTTTATAGGAATTTAACCCTCATTTTTTACTCATAAAATTTGTACCCCTACTCTTTCTAACGTAATTTCGTCACACTAATTAAATTAATTCTTTTTATTATGAAAAAAACTACTTGGTTATGGCTTAGTGTCATAGCAGCGTGCTTCACCTTACAGGTAGGAGCGCAAAATGCGACGTCTTTGACGGATGCCGTTTCATTGGGAACAATTCCTGATGTTAATACTACGTCTCAGCTTGGAGCCCCTGCTGTTATTACGCATACAGATGGTTTTGCCATCACTGCAACGTATACAGATCGTACTGCTTTTCAAGCAGCCACAGGTGGCATGCTTACCTTTGAGGATTTTGAAGGAGGACCTACTCCAGGAACCTTATTAAATTGCGGTGGAGAAATTAGTTCTGCTGGTGATGGTTGTTTTCCTGCTGGCGAGATTCAACCTGGAATTACTATTGTTCAACAAGGTAGTCCAGGAAACACCTTAGCTATTGGAACTGGTTGGAATGTGAATACTCATCCAATTGTAGGTTGCAATAACTTTGGAGCGACTTTACTTCTAACATTTACCAATGGTGATGTAGATGCTTTTGGTTTTGACCTCTACACCTTATTTAATGCAACTACTGCAGAGATAAGAATTTTTGGAACTAGTGGTCTTATTGATACATTTAGCGTAACCACAACAAACCCTTCATTCTTTGGAGCCGTTGCTGATGAAATTATTACTAGCGTAGAAATACAAGATACTGCTGGAAATGAAGCTTCAGAAATTGGATTACTCGAATTTGGTACGGCAAACACGCCTCCAACTATTACGTGTCCAATGGACATCGTATTGAATGCAAGTCCAAATACATGTGGTGCTGTGGTAGGATTTACACCTCCATTAGTGACTGACAATGAAGATGATCCAGCCCCTGCCCCTGTACAAACTGCAGGACCTGCAAGTGGAAGTGAATTCCCTGTAGGTGTTACTACGGTTGAATTTAGCGCAACAGATAGCAACGGTGCGACAAGCACTTGTTCTTTTACTGTAACTATTAATGATGCAGAAGCACCAATGGCAGTTTGCCAAGATATCACAGTGCAGTTAGATGCAAGTGGTCAATACGTAATGGTTGCCTCAGAAATTGATGGTGGTAGTACAGATAACTGTGCGATTGCTTCTATCGCTGTTGGTGGAGGTATTCCACCTGTAACGGGAACTGGAAATGCTCCATTATTAATTCCATTTGACGGTGATGCAGGAAGTGAGTCTGGACCAATGGATCCATCAATTGCTCCTATTGCAGATGCTGGAATTATTGGAGTTGATTACACACTAGATAACGTAATGTTTAATGCAGAGCATACTTGGGCTGATGATTTAGAAGT